>PBTU01000087.1 GCA_002729295.1 Verrucomicrobiales bacterium
ATTCGGGAACGCTTGCCTGGGTGCATGCGGCTGCCTTTGTCCTGGAAGAGATTGCGGTAGTGGGGGACGGCCAGGTGGATGTCCTGGTGCGTGCTGCTCAAGCCGTGAACGAGGAGGGCTGAAACATCGGCAAGGCCGCCGGCTTTGGCGCGAAGACGTTCGGCATCGACGCTGAGTCTTTTGGAGACGTAGGAAATTTCAGGAGTGACGAAGAGGATTCGTGGTCCTTTTTTTGATTTAGCCATTTTTTGTGGTGGATGAGAAATTGAGGGTGCTTTTTCGGGAGTTTGGGGGGGCTGGGGCAATACCCGGATGCGCTGCCCGCAGATTCAGTGCCAAGAGCGGGGTGATTTCGAATGGCGTGAGAGCCAAGAAATATTCCTAATCGATTTGGGCATCAGCGTTTCTTTGTTCGCTTGCTCTTTTTGTTGTCGCGGCCTCCGTTTCTGAGCTTGGGCTTTTTATGCTGGAGGGGTTTGGAGACGTTCTTTTTGGCCTTCTTGGTTTTTGGGGCCGTTCCGCTGGCTGCGTAGGCGAAGCTTTCCGACTCCAAGCGCGGGAGCTCTTCGGCGGCGAGATCTTCGAGTTTTTTCAGGAGGTTCTTTTCTTTCGTTGTGACGAAGGTAGCGATGCTTCCCTGCGATTCCCGCACGGTATCCAGACGGTGGAGGTAGTCGGCGGCGACTTCGTGGAAATCAAATTGCAGAATATGGCGGATACTGTCGAGATCGCTGACACGGGCGACAGCCTCGGTTGCGACGAGGGCTCTGAGCCTGCCTTCTTTGAAATCCCGAAGCGCGCGATCGCGGAATTCGGGCTTTTTGGTTCCGTGAAGGGATTGGAAAGGAAGTCCGGCCTGGCTGAGCCCCGCGGTGACGGCGTGAAGGGCTTCTTTAGTGCGTAAAATGACAAGTAGGGAAGGCAAGTCAGTCTCAGTCTGAAGGAGGTGGATGAGAAGGTCCGTCTTTTGGTGTTCGAGGACTTCGTAGATGAATTGAGAGCTGCTGGGCATGGCGGTCTGAAGGAGACTAACTTACCCGAGCGGCAAGTGCGCTTCTTTTATTCCCGCAGCGCGGCACCTGATTGACAGGGTGCCGTATTCCTTTTCAAGTGGGTGAGTGAGTCGTTTTGGAAGAAGCTTTTTACACCCGGGCTATTCGAGTGAGCCTTTAAAATGCGGCAGGGTGATGCGGGAGAGTTTTTTGCGAATCAGGATGAGGAGGCCCTTCGGGCGAAGGGGAAAAGTCTGGATGAGAATCCTGAGTGCTCTGTCGCGGTGATGTCCGGGAGTTAGGTGCTTGTTGATGATGTTTGGAAGTTTCCAATCGAA
The DNA here is from genome assembly GCA_002729295.1 of Verrucomicrobiales bacterium. Lineage (GTDB taxonomy): Bacteria > Verrucomicrobiota > Verrucomicrobiia > Verrucomicrobiales > Akkermansiaceae > SW10. Next base: position 1,331 of record PBTU01000087.1, read on the forward strand.
CGCTAAGATCGGTGTAGTGGCGGACGTATATTCGGGACGGTTGTTATTAAGTCCTTTCTAAAATCATGAAGTTCATCGCTAAGATTCTCTCTCTCGCTTTTGCAGCTAGTTCCTTGCCCGCCGAGGATATCGTGACTCTTCCGAAACCTGATGAGGAGGGGTGGATCACGCTGTTCAATGGGAAAGACCTAACCGGATGGAATGGCGACCCCAAGGTTTGGCGGGTCAAGGATGGTTATATTTCCGGAGAAATCGAGAAGCTGAAAGGAGGAAATACTTTCCTGATTTTTAAGAAGCCCTTTTCAAACTACGTGCTTGAGCTGGACTGCTTATTGGTCGGCAGGAAGGGAAACAGCGGAATTCAATATCGATCCAAGCATTCCGAGCGAGGCGCCAATAAGTGGGTCGTGAAAGGCTACCAGGCTGATTTCGCAAACGGCTGTTGGGGGAAACTCTACGAAGAAGGGGGGCGCGGAGCGTTGGTCTGGAAATACAAGGATAAGGCTCCTGAGATTAAGGCGGGTGATCAGTGGAACAACTACCGCATTACAGCCAGCGGAACGAAACTGAAGCAGGAACTGAACGGAACGGTGACGATCGAACTCGATGACAAAGATCCAGCCAAGTCCGCCAAGGAGGGCTTAGTCGCCTTACAGTATCATTCTCCAGGAGGATTCGAAGTTCGCTTCCGAAATATCCGGATTAAATTGCTGGGAGATAATTAGTCGGATTAGACGCCGGACGTGGATACTCTTGTTCCGGGCAGGGCGTGTCGCTGAGGGCAGGGCCTGTTCTTCGATGGATCGCTCGATGCTCCGGCGATGGTTGCCGTAGTGGATCCGACACTCTATCGTGAAAAATCATGAACAAACTAAATTTCATTCAACTGAAGTGACCGCAATCGATTCAAGTTATGATGTCGCGATTATCGGAAGCGGGCACAACGGTCTCGTTTCGGCCTGTTATCTCGCCAAGGCAGGCTTGTCAGTCCTGGTGTTGGAACGTAATGCGAAAATTGGTGGTGCCACCAAATCGGAAATGGCATTTGAAGGAATGGAGGCCCGCCTCTCTGTTTATTCCTATCTGGTGAGCCTGTTTCCGGAGAAGATCGTTTCGGATCTCGGACTCGATCTGGAGTTGCGCTCTCGAAAAACCGCCTCCTGGACGCCCACTTTCGAAAATGGAACGCGTCGCGAACTACTTCTTCGTTACGATGATCCTGAATCGGATCTAGCCGCGTTCAAGGAGCTCACTGGTAGTGATGATGACTACCGGGGTTACCTCGAACTGCAGGAGATGCAAGAGCGCTTGGCCGCAATCATCTGGCCGAGTCTGATCGAGCCATTGGTGAGTCGTGATCAAATGCGGGCACGTCTGGATAGCGAAGGAAAAGCAGCGTGGCAGGCTCTTATCGAGGAGCCGCTGGGCAAGGTGATTGAGGAGCTGATTTCGGATGATCTGGTGCGCGGGATGGTGTTCACTGATGGCCGGATTGGTGTATCGACCTACCCGCATGACCCGACCTTGTTGCAGAACCGGTCGTTTCTCTATCATGTCATCGGCAGGGGGACGGGAGAGTGGCGCGTCCCGGTGGGTGGTATGGGATCACTTGTCCATGAGTTGGTGAAGGTAGCGGAGTCCACTGGGAGAGTGATCTTTCAAACGGGAGCCGAGGTTTCCATGCTTAACCCGGGCGCACCCCGTTCTTCGATTGCGTATGAGATGGATGGCGATGAATACGAGGTCGATGCTCGCTTCGTCTTGTGTAATGCCTCCGCTCAAGTGCTCTATCGGTTGACTGGCGCTTGTAGCGGCGTTGGGACAGATGTTGTCGAAGGAGCTGGATTTAAGATCAACATGTTGCTGGAGAGACTTCCGCAGCTCCGTTCTGATATTTATCCTGCCAGCGAGGCCTTCGCGGGAACTGTTCATATCGACGAAGGCTATGAGCAGATGATGGAGAGCTATCGGCAGAGTATGTCCGGTAAGGTGCCCGAGAGGCCTCCGGGGGAGATCTACTGCCACACCTTGACCGACGATTCTATTTTATCCGATGACTTGAAGCAGCGCGGTTTTCACACCTTGACTTTATTCGGACTAGACATGCCCTACCGTCTTTTTGAGAAAGACAACGAACGCGTGCGGGGAGAGGTGGTGTCGAAATATTTGTCGGGGATCAACCAACATCTGGACGAGCCGATCGAATCCTGTCTGGCGAAAGATGCCAATGGCGATCTTTGCATTGAGGCGATGAGCCCGGTCGATCTCGAAAAGGCAATCCACTTGCCCAAAGGTAATATTTTCCACGGCGACCTGACTTGGCCATTTGCCGACGCCGAGAATGAGGTCGGCACTTGGGGAGTAGAGACCGTTCATCCACAGATCTACATTTGTGGCGCGTCCGCGAAGCGCGGAGGTGCGGTGAGCGGGGTCCCCGGCCACAATGCGGCTAAGAAGGTTTTAGAAGTTGTATCAGGAAGGCGAACTTAATACCCCGATCTCCTCACCCAAATTCCTCGAACCCAGTGAAAAACCCGAAGACCAAATCGTGCGAGAGGCTTTGCGCTACATTGCCGAACCTAGTGATCAGATGATCCGGGTGAACGACGACGTCCGAGCCGTCGCGACTATCAGACGTATGCTTGAGAGGCGTTTCTCCAACGCAATTTCGCCAAAGCCATCAGCGGGGACATGCGTCCCCTTAGTTTTTTCCCCGTTCCCGGTAGAGCGTCGGGTCGACGACTGCGGCCATTGCGGTCGTGTCGAGCGATTTGTCAAAGAAGCGGTTTAGGCGATTCGCCACGGAAAGAGGATCGCGGATTGCCTCCGCGTGCTGGACTCTGATGCAGGGGATTCCGCGATCTGCAATTACGGTATGGATATTTTTTAGCTGTCCGAGGAAGATCTCGGCAAGGCGGGCTTGATCGAGTTCGGCACCTTTGCGTTGCTGGCGGTCGAGCATGGTGCGTTGTGAGGACACGACTTCCTCAAGAGCCCGCTCCATGAATGCGATGCGATAGTGAGCGGGCGTGCCGTCAATTTTGCTTGGGAGCAGCGGAAGGAGCGGCGCTACAATCTTGACAACCTTGCCCTTTCCCTCGCTGATCCAGCCTGCGTCGCTGCCAAGCTGCTTCGCTTTGTCATATTCATAGTAGCCCTTTGGGTTGGAGGTGTCGGCCTCGCGAATTCCATCGATGAGCGGAGGAAGGCCTCCTGCGACCAGCATCTGCATCATCATCGAGGTCCCCGATCGAGGTAGACCTGTTACAATGGTGATGACCTCGCTTTGATCGCCCCACAATCCGGGCTTGGAAGATATCGCAACCGTATTTAAGACAGGCTTCGGGTGGGAAGACGGCGAATTCTCCGGTTCGGCAGCAGGATTACGACCCATTCTATTCTGATCCTGTAGCATCTTAAGCTTGAAGGAATGTGTCGACGAGAGATCCCGGAGTCCAAGTTTGGTGCGATAGATCATCGCCAGGTAGCGATGGGCCGCTGGCGTGTTCGGTGCCAATTTGAGGCAGGTTTGGAATGCCTCCACGGCCTTTTCGTATAGGCCAAGTCTTGCTAGCGTCGCGCCGAGTCGAAGGTGTGCTCGGGGCATGTTGTGGATCAGTTCCACCGCGCTCAGGGCGTGGTCGGCAGCCTCGTCGTGGCGCTTGAGGCGCGCGAGGACGGCCGCCAGCACCTCGTGGGCCTGAGCATTGTCAGGGTCGATCTCGAGAGCTTTCTCGCAAGCCCGCACCGCCTCATTGTTTCTGCGCATGCGGAGATAAGTTTGGGCCAGCTGTAAATGCAATCCGGGCAGTCGTGGCTCGGCATGCTCCGCTTTGCCCAAATAAGTAAGGGCTTTTTTGTAATTACCATCCATCGCCTCCAAGCGTCCAAGCAGCAAGCAGACTGTCGGGGCGGCGCGCACGTTGTAATGGCGGATTTTATCGACTGTTTTTTGCAATTGACGTCTGCGCTGCGCTAGAAATTCCTCATTATCAAGGGAGGTGAGTGGCTCGATATTGCGCGCTTCGCGCTTCTCCTTCCTGATTTTGGCCCTCTCGGTATCCAATTGCTTACGGTGCCTCTTTTCCCGTTGCTCTCTCGCTGTGGCGATAACCTCCCCGGGCTGTTCATCAATTTTGCGCAGGGCTTCGTTGAGCTGTTTGACCTTTGTAAGATTTCTCTTCTCGATCATCGTCAGCAAGCCCTCGGCCACCGAGCGGGTTTCTTCGAACCGACCTTGTTTCAGATAGACCCGTGCAAGCTCGATGCCGAAGCGAGTTTGTTCAGGGGAGTCCCGGTAGAGTCTCTCGAGATGGCCGGCGGCCTTCGCCAGCAATCCTCCGTCGTGACAGGCACGGGCGAGGTTGTAGTTGGCTTCGCGTGAAGCATCTCTGGCTGCCTTTTCCAGGTTCTCGTCAGGCTCCTCAATGTATCCCAGTTCTACCAGTTGGCGTAAGGCCTCTCGTGTTGCGAAGGGGTCCTGTTGCTCGTGCTTTGGATGCATTCCCGCTTCGCCGGGCACGTCTTCCCAACTGGAGATCAGCCTTGGAGGATGCCACCACTGGTCGCCGATCACGTATGCCATCGGTTTCCCATCCATGTCCTCTCCCGCAGGAAGCCCAAGCAAATTAAGAATAGTAGGAGCGATGTCGAGTAGGTTGGCGCCGTAGATTTTCTCGCCTTTTTTGATGCCAGGACCGGCCATGGCGATGATTCCCTGATCCCGATGCCAGATGGCCGGACCACCCGGTTCTTTTGGCGTTTCCCTTGGTCGAAGATGGTCGCAATGGTATCCGTGATCCGAACAGAGAATGAGAGTGGTGTCCTCCCCGGCAAGTTCCATCAACCGCCCCAGCATGAGGTCGTGGAACTTGTAGCAAGCCGCTATCACGTCCCGATAGATTTCAAAATCCTTCTCGCTAATGTGGGCCATACGCGGCGGGTGATACTCCATAAAGCCGTGGCCGAAGTGATCGATGGAATCGTAATAAACTCCCATAAAGTCCCAGTCGTTCTGTTGGATAGCATAGGTGGCAGCGTTGTGGACGCTGAGCATCTCTGCGTAGAGTTTTGCGAAGACTTTCAATCGCGGGTCTTTTTCTTGGTCTATTTTCGTGGCTTGGGGGATGAAGAACTTAATGGCCTCCGCGGTTACTTCTAAAGGGTGAACCCTTAGTTTGGACAATTTCTCGCGCTGTGATTCGGGAAATATACAGCCATCGGATAGGGACGGGAGAGCGCAATGTTGAGGATTTTTTTTGTCGAGCGGGACTTTTTGAAAAAGGTCGGAGATACAGATCCCGTTGATCGGTTCGGCGGGATGCCCTACGAACCAGGAGACGACGTTGGTGGTCATTCCCTCCTGAGTCAGAATATTCCAAAGCGCCTTGCACTTACGAGTGGTGCTAGACGAAGGACGCACTCCCTTGCCATCAGGCATCGGTTCGGTGAACCCATGGATTCCGTGTTTATACGCCCGTTTCCCGGTCCCGATCGAATTCCAGAGCATTGGACTAAGGATGGGCTTTAGCGTAGCGAGATTGCCCCGGGCTCCCCGATCCAAAAATCTCCGCATGTTCGGCATTGCCCCCTCGGCGAGGTATTTGTCGATGAGTTTCCAGTCGGCGGCGTCCCACCCGATCAATAGGACGCGTTTGGCGAGGCGTTTTGGTTCGATCATCGGTCGATCTAATTGAAAAACGAGAGGGTGGTGACTGATAATCGCCACACCGTGTGAATGTTCCGGTTAGGTTGTGAATGTTATCAGGAAGGGGAACAAGATAAGTGATTTCCCGGGGAGTTTCAAATTAGATTTCTTCTTCGATACGGAAAAAGAGATCAGGCTCTTCTGCCAGAGGTTCGAACAAGGTGAAGGTCACTGTGATGTGATCTGTATCTTCGGGATTCTCGTCATCGGCTGCGGTGATGCCGTCATCCAGATCCTGATTCCAGTCGCTCATGTCGGTCGAGTATTTGAGGATGTAGGATGTGGCGGTAGTTTTCCGCCAGGTCAGGGTCACCGTGTTGGCATCTGTGTCGTGTTCAAATTGGGTGATGGCCAGTGGTGCAGGAGCCGAAGAGCTGGGAGGAGCGGATGCGGCCTCGGGGGTGTCATTGTAGCCGAAGGCGTGAAGCGTTGCGGTATTCAAGGCGTCATTGTAAGTGATGTCGGCCCAGCCGTAGTGGGTGGCATCGTCGAGTTTAAAACGAATTCCAACAAATCCCCGGGTGCCCTCCGGGTTCCAGTTGTTCAAGTTCGCATAGTTGCCAATCGAGGGGTAGTCGGTGTTCTTGTAGAAGGTTTGGTTCTCGCCGATTTGGGCACCGGCTGCAAGCAGGATGGCGTCTGACCCAACACCTACGAAGGCGCCGAAAGTACTCGAGGCAGGGGTGTAGATATAAGCTCCGACATTACTGGCCGCGGCAGCGTAATTGCCGATCAAACGCATCGAGCCCGGAGTTGCGTTTCCATCATCACTGGCGGCGCTGGCGGTTTCGCCAGTTACCATGTTGAACAGAAGACCAGGATCATCCCCGACTACGATGTCGGGAATATCCCATATCACCTCGGCAGCCCCGGCTATATCTGCCACCGAGGCGGTCGCTGCGGCAACAGCCGAGTAGGCACCGAGACGTTTTGCTAAATCGAAACTATTGCAGGATACTATTTGGTGTTCTNTCATTNGNNTCATTGATGNCNTCGCATGAAAAAGTGCAAGTGTTGCNTGCTACAAANTCTGATGATAGATAGAAGTTATCGNATAGGTGTTTGGTTGTCTAGATATTGATACGACAATCANTCTCCCTANGGAGAAAAATATGGGACGCCCCGAATCGAGCAATATCGAGAAGCCCGGTATAAAATGCTTTGTTTGGAATTTAGCGATTACGAAGAAGAGATTCGCAATCACCTTGATGGAATGCTTAACGGGAAATTATTTGATTTCGACAGAGATATTGTAAGTATTGCGATGAATTATTGGGTGCATGGCTATACCACCGGAGATCCGGGGAACTCGACAAGGATTGGTCGCTAGCCATTTGTTCGAATTGCTATCGCCAATGCCGACTTTGCCACGGAAACCGGCGCGAAGGCCGCAATCCTTATGGTAGATCGGGCTGTCAAGGAATTGGGGTGAGTGGCACCCAATTGGCGGAGTTTTTGTTTAAGATGATTGATGTGATTTGGACGCGAGATCAGGCGGTGCGAAAATTTCATTAGAAATGGTCTCGGCAAATTGGGAAAATAGGGTGAGAGGATCGAGGGAAAAGGGATTTAGCTTTCAGTCGCTGGCTGATCGGCTTAACACGGTCTCGCAATGGCGAAGAAACCTGTAGTTTTGATTATTCGTGACGGTTGGGGTGTAAATCCAGGTGGCAAGAAAACGGCGAAGAAAGATGGCAATGCTGTTGAGCTGGCAGCCACGCCCTTTCACGATGAAATGGAGAAATGGTACCCGAAAGGATCGCTTTCGGCGTCGGGACTGGATGTGGGGCTTCCCGACGGGCAGATGGGGAACTCCGAAGTGGGGCATTTGAATCTTGGAGCGGGACGGATCGTTTATCAGGATCTGACGCGGATCAATAAGGCGATCGAGGAGGATACTCTGAAGGACGTCAAAACTCTCAAAGCCGCCTTCAAGAGCGCGAAAGGGAAGCGGGTTCACTTTGTCGGATTGGTCTCTGATGGCGGAGTGCACAGTCACCAGGACCAGTTGATTGCCTTGGCCAAAGCGGCGCGCGAAAGCGGCTGCGAGGACATGATGGTACATGCCATCACCGATGGACGGGACACTTCGCCTACCGGCGGACAGGGGTATGTGAGTTATGTTGAGGATGAATTGGCGAAGTATAATGCCCGCATCGCAACCGTGATCGGTCGTTACTACGCGATGGATCGTGATCGTCGCTGGGAGCGTACGAAGTTGGCTTGGGATGCCATCGTTTGGGGAAAAGGGGAGAAGCACGATATTTTGGCCAGCGAGGCGATTGCGCAAAAATACTCGCAGGACAAGACCGACGAATTCCTCATGCCGATGATCTTTTTCAGCCACGAGCAAAAGCGGGTGCGTGATGAGGACGTCGTGATATTCTTCAACTTTCGGGCCGACCGGGTGCGTCAACTTTGTGAGGTGTTCCTGACTCGTCCGACCTTTAAGGAGTTCAAGGCGGGACGTCGTCCCAAAGTGGAGTTTTTGACGCTGACGGAATATGACGAGACTTACGACTGTCCGGTGGTATTCCCGCCGGAGACGATCAAGATGACGCTCGGCGAAGCGGTGTCGAAGGCAGGCAAGACGCAGCTGCGAATTGCCGAAACCGAGAAATATCCGCACGTGTCGTATTTCTTCAACGGCGGCTTGGAGGAAAATTATCAGGGTGAAGATCGCAAGGTCGTTCCTTCGCCCAAGGACGTCGCGACTTATGACCTCAAGCCGGAGATGAGTTCGGAGGAGGTTGAGGAATACGTGGTGTCACATTTGAAGGATTACGATCTGGTCATTATCAACTTCGCCAATCCCGATATGGTGGGACACACCGGCGTGGTGGAAGCAGCCAAGAAAGCAGTGACGCGGATTGATGAAGCAGTGAAGGCGGTGACCGAGGAGGCGCTGCGTTTGGGAGGAAAGCTTCTCATCACGGCTGATCACGGAAATTGCGAATTCATGCGCAATGCCGATGGTTCGCCTCACACCGCGCACACCACCAATCTGGTGCATCTTTGGTATGTTGCCGAGGATGCCAAGCAGCGGAATGTCGCCAATGGAATTCTTGCGGATGTCGCTCCGACTCTTCTCGATATGCTTGGGGTCAAGGCTCCCAAGGAGATGACCGGGAAGAGTCTGCTGAAGTAGACTTAACGGCGGCTGCCCCGGGTCCACCGGACGACGCAATCGTTTTCAAAATCGACTCGGGCCGAGGGATAGGGGACGTAGTTGACGCCCAGTCGCAGGCCGCTTCCGTAGTAGCCGTAGTTGTAGTGGCGGCGGCCGTGGAGTTGTCCGTAGCCCGAGCCGCCGAAGACGGACTGGGTGTAAATAGGGCGGTAGTTGCGGTAGATCCATTGCTCGGTACGAGCGTTGCTGTTTTGACCATAGTTTCTGGCGGCTGGTTCTCCCCAGGCGAGCCAGACGGAGGATTTGGACATGCCGTTTTCGATTTGGCCGGTTTTGACCATAAGTTGTTCACGACCGTCGAGTGAGTTGTAGAATTGAGGGTTCTTGCTGATACGTCCGTCAGGCGTGCCGCTGGTGTGCGTGCAGCTCAACGTGGAAAAAGCGATGAAAGGAAGTAGGAGAAGAAATTTCATGGGTGAACTAGAGATATTAGGAGCGATTTCGTGACGACGCAAATAGAATGGGGAGATGATTTTGAACAAGAGTGTCGACAGGGAGCCGAATGTTAGATTGGGTGCTGATTCTGGGAAGGAGGTATGATGGCTTTCTTGGAAAATTTTTAGTTTATGTCTGAGCAAAATCCCTACGCACTATCTCAAGTCGAAGGTGTCGCTCCCAGCCTTCAATTGAGTGACGGATATTCCCGTACGGTGGATCCTAGTGGTTTGACCAAAACTCTGCTGGCCCTTCTGGGGTGTCCCTTGTTGTTTACGTTGTTACGATCATTGGGGAAATGATGTAATTGTCCCTGCTTCAATCAGAGTTCACGGAGGCTGAACGGGAGGCTAATGATAACAGGCAAACGATTATCGGGATCGTTATGATTTTGGTGTATATCGTGACTGGATTTGTATTTTTGAAATGGATTCGCAGGACAAACATAAATTCCCTTGGATTCGGAGCCTAGGAGATGAAGGTTACTCCCGGATGGTCGATTGGCTACTATTTCATTCCCATCCTGAATCTATTCAAGACCTTTCAGGCGATCAAGGAGACCCTGCAAATCAGCAGAAATCCTAAGGGTTGGTTTTATCAACCAGGTGGTCAATTGCTGGGTTGGTGGTGGGCCGTGTGGCTGTTTTCAGGAGTCATGACCTGGGTTTCAACAAAAGCCTACATGAAGGCGGAGAGCACTACCGAATATCAGGCAGCATCAAACCTCTCGATCATGGATGAGGGTATTTCGATCGTTCTTATCATCGTGGCCGGAAACTTTGTGAATACGATTGCGAGGATCTAGGAGAACTTGGTGAGAAGCCGGCAAGGGGAATGAACATTCCTCATTTCAATTGATTGCTTCACGGTTGTATGTAGAGCATTGTCAAGGCGATGCGTTTTGCGGTTCTAGGAAGTGGTAGCGGTGGAAACTCGACTGTGGTGGAAAGCGAGGGGAAATACCTTCT
>PBTU01000088.1 GCA_002729295.1 Verrucomicrobiales bacterium
CATCGCGGTGTAGGATTTGGTGATCGACATTTGGTAGTGTGGGTAGTTGATACGGCCTCTCCTGAAATAGGATTCAAAGATGAGTTTCCCGTGGTGGGAAAGTAAGAGGCTGTCGATGGCGCCGTGTTTGCCTGCTGCGATTTCAGCAGCATAGGCAAGAACTAATTTCTTCTGCTCCTCTCCAAGAACTCCGACGGAGATGCCGTCTTTGAGGTCTGTGGGAGAAAGGTCAATGAAAGGCTTTTTGAGGTCGGGGATTTTAGCCTCGGCGGCGTATGAAATATCGGCAGCATTGAGATCGGTGATCTCGGGAGCGAGTCCGTTGGGGGTCTCTTCGGCCCGGGAAATGCCGGGCAAGAGGGCGAGGCTTATGATCAAGAGAGTGTTTTTCATCGACTGCTATTTGCGCTTTTCCTGTCGTGGAGGTGGGGAAGTATGACGATTTTTGTCCTACCTTGCTACTAGGAATTTTCTATTGGCGGAAAGGGGAGGGGCATCATCCTGCAGCGCTTCTACGAACGGAAAAAATTTCGGGAGATTGCCGCAACGAGCCACGAATTGAATTCGGGGCAATGTTTCGGACGTATCAATAATTTTGGATGAAGATTGATACTTTGAACGAAGGGCTTAAATGTTTGGGTATGACAAACATGACTAAGATTTTGCGTTTTTTAAACCGGGCGATTGGATTACTCCGCTCCCGTTTCCGATTTTTCCCTCTAGAACGGTATTCGGTTTCCGGTTGGATTCTTTTTGTGAGTCTTTTTGGCCCGATGCTCCAAGCCGTGGAGAAACCGAACGTCCTCCTGATCTTGGTCGACGACCTGAAACCAGTCATGGGTTGTCACGGTGATCTGCTGGCGAAGACGCCTCACATGGACAAGCTATCAGCCCGCGGAATGCGCTTTGATCTCGCATATTGCAATCAGGCCGTTTGCGCACCATCGCGTTTCACTCTGATGCTGGGATCTCATTCCACTTCAACCGGGCTCTACGGTCTCGGCAGCCACCTAAGGAAAACCTGGCCGAATGCCGTGAGCATGCCACAGTATTTTGCGAAGCATGGCTATCGGACCGAGTCTCTCGGGAAAGTCTATCACATCGGCCATGGTAACAAGGGTGATCCGGAATCGTTCTCGGTCCCCCACTTCAAGGAAAAGGTCATCGAATACGTCGATCCCGCATCGAAGCCGGAAGGCGGATTAACTCGCGAGGAGGCCATGTTTCAAAACCAACCACCCCCCCCGGGCGGGATGAACAAGCTTCCCCGGGGAGCTGCTTTTGAATCACCCGATGTTGGAGACGACTCCTACGCCGATGGCCGGGTCGCTGCGGAGACAGTCGAGCGCCTTAAAGCAGCAAAGCAAAGAAAGGAGCCGTTCTTTATCGTGGCAGGTTTCGCGCGGCCCCATTTGCCATTTTCGGCACCCAAAAAATATTGGGATCTGTATGATCCTGAAAAGTTCGAACTGGCAGAACACCCGGATCTCCCGGCAGGCTCACCCAAGGTGGCGCAAAAGCGCGGCGGGGAAATCCGCAACTACTTCCCGGTTCCCGACAAGAACGACCGCGCGCAGATCACTGACGAACTGGCCCGCAAACTCATCCACGGATACTACGCCAGCACCAGCTACGTCGACGCCCAGATTGGGAAGGTGACAGACGCGCTTGAGCAACTCGGTTTGGCTGACGATACCATCGTGGTCCTCTGGGGCGATCACGGCTTTCATCTCGGCGACCTCGGGATCTGGACCAAACATACCAATTATGAGCAAGCCAATCGTATTCCAATCTTGATCTCCGCACCTGGTGTGACCCAACCAAATTCATCGACCCGACAGTTGGCAGAGAGCGTAGACATTTTTCCGACTCTCGTGGAATTGGCCGGTCTTCCGGCGCCGGCAGGGCCACAGCCAATCGATGGCGTGAGTCTCGTGCCCGTGCTGAAAGATCCAGCTGTGCGAGTTCGCGATCACGCATTCCATGCGTACCCCAAAAGCAAGATGGGCCGCGCCATTCGCACCGAACGATTTCGTCTCGTAGAATGGAAAAAACCAGGCACGCCAGGAAAATCAGCCGAAATCGAACTTTACGACTACCGGGAAGATCCTCTGGAGACAAAAAACCTCGTCAGAGAAAAACCAGCTGAAGTGAAACGCTTGCGGGCGATTCTGGATCGTTACCCCGAAGCGGTCGGCCGTGACGGCAAGCCGGTAAAAACGGCAAAGGTTGACGAGGGCAGTGAGGCGAGACAGGTAGCTGTCCATTCAAAGTCGCCGAAGATCGCAAGGCGGAATCTTCGCATCATCACTGAATCCAGATCCCACAAAACGGGTAGTTTGCCTCAAGGTGTGCTTTTAGCCCAGGGCGGACGCGAGCACGGATACGCCCTGCATTTTCTTCCAAGTGGTCGGCCGGCTTTTGATGTCAGGATAAACGGAAAAGTGACCCGCATCGCCGGGGAAGATCCTGTCAAGAACATGGCCCGGTTGGAGGCGAAGCTCGACGCCAAAACGATGACACTCTCTCTGAACGGAAAGATTCTCGTGAGCGCGAAATCACCGGGACTCATCCCTGTGCAGCCCAAAGATCCACTCTCGGTGGCGACGGATACGCTCACCAATGCGGGTGATTACGTTGTGCCGAATTCCTTCAACGGAACTGTTCTGGCGGTCCGAATTGAAGGTGGCGGCAAGCCATTCGTGATTTCCAATCTGGAGATCGGAACGCCGGAAGCGGCCGGGGACAACAAACAAATAATGACGGAAGAGGGCGAGGCTGTGCCCCGAGAGAATACGGGTCGAAAGGGATGGAAGAAGTCCTTTATTTACCCTCGGCATTGTTTTGGAGAATCCGTTGCGCGCGTTCCTGAATTCGTGGTTCGGAGTCGCTTTCGACGAGGTATTCGAGCCATTCGGTGACGTTGGGATCGTTTGCCATGGGGGCGAGCGTTTCGAGGGCCTGGCCGCGCATTTTTGGGGATTCCTCTTCGCCGATCCATTCTAGGATGTTGGTCCTGAATTCTCCGTTGGTAGTCCCACGGAGGTTTTCGAGGAGCTGCCAGCGAAGGATGCTGCCTTTGGGATCGTCCAGCGAAGCGGTCCAAAGAGGCATCATGGAGGAGACGATTTCATCGTCGATGCCGCCGCCGTCCTTGAGGGAAGGGAGAGTCTTGACCCGTTCCCAGTTGTCGCGCTCGGTGTCGAGGACGATGGCGCGGGCCTCCGCCAGTTTTTCTTTTCGTTTTTGGAAGTGCTCGAGCACGCCGAGATCCCGAAGTTGTTGTTCGATTTTACTTGGAGTGACGCTGATGGAATTAAGCGGCGATTCGGAGAGATCTTGGTTCGCGGCTGGGGCTTCGAGTTCGTTGACAGGTTGTTGGCTCGCGTCGGTGAGCCGGGCGAGTTCGTTCTCAAGGGTACGGACTTTGGCTTCGAGTCGGGCGGTTGATTGCGCGGGTTCCGCAGGCGAAACTGTAGGTTGTCTGGTGAGAGAGACAGCAAGGGCGGCAAGGGAGAAAAGGATGGCCAGAATGGAAAGGGCTTTCATGGGACTGCAGGAGGAGTAACAGATTTTAATGAGATTGGCGAGTTGGAAGAAGGGAAGGAGCTTTTCCCCCCAAAAAAAACCCCATCTCTTGTTGGCAGAGGTGTGATAGGCTGGATCCTCTGATAATGCCCTCCGCCGTTCATTAGGTAATGGGATGTTTGCGTGAGGAACTGGAGTGGAAAAGTCCGGGAGAAACTCTTCCAGAGCTAGATATCGCCCCGCTATTGTTTTGGATTTTTCTGCAAAATGTCCTCGCTCCGCTCCGCGAAGAATGGAGAATCACCCATCATGAACCGACGCAAGTTTTGCTCACTGACAGGGACCTCGCTGGCTGGAATGGCCGCTGGGCCAGCCATTGCCGATCATCACGCAGGCGACGCCAAGCCCTTCAAGGCGATGTTTGCTCCGCATAGCGGCCTCCTACCGACCAGCCCCAAGGACTACCTCGACCAGATGAAGTTCGCCTACGATCATGGCTTTCGGTCGTGGGAGGAGAACTGGCTTTCCCGCAAGGACGCCAAGCTCTGCGACAAGGTTGGCGAGTTTGCCAAAGACAAGGGCATTCTTCTCGGAGTCACCGTCATCACGGGAGGGAACGGAGTAAAGTTCTGGGATCCCGGCGAAGACGGAATCAAAAACATCTTGGCCGATATGAAGAAGGGCGTGGAGCATTGCAAGCGCACTGGGCAGACCAACATGACCATGATCCCAGGACCACGGGATCCCAAGATGCCCTACGAAGAGCAGATCAAAAAGGCCGCCGATCTCATGAAGCGCTGCTGCGATATTGTCGAGGGCCACGGAATCATTCTGGCTCAGGAGCCTCTCTCACACGGCGTCAAAGGTGGGCCTCCTTTGCTTCGATCATTCGAAGACGGCCACAAGCTCTGCACCGCTGTAAATCGCAAATCCTGTAAAGTTCTCGCCGACTTCTTCCACGAGGGACAGATCGGTAACGGACCCAAGCTCATTGAGAATGCCGAAAAAATCTGGGATCAGGTCAGCTACATTCAGTATGGTGATTCGCCGGGTCGCAAGGAACCCGGTACCGGTAAACTCGATTATGTCGCCGTGACAAAGTTCCTCCGCAAAAAAGGCTATACCGGCCCGATTGGGATGGAGCACGGCGCCAGTAAGAAGGGCAAAGAGGGACTTGATGCTCTCATCTCTTCCTATCGTAAAGTCGACGCTTGATCGGCGGCATCGTTTTGGGGCATTCGGACCTCAATTCGGGAAAAGATTTCAAAATACCCTCCCGCCATTTCGGTGGGAGCGGCATGAAGCCGCGGCAGAAAATTTCCAGAAGGAAATTAGTGGAGAGATTTTTTAGAGGGTGGTGATGGTTTGAGAGTGGGACTCTCTCCCGTCGAAGGCGGTGAGAATGAGTTGAGTGCCGGGGGCGATGTTGGGGAGGGTTTTAAGCGGCAGAGTGCCGTCGGGTTTAGAGCGGGTGCCCCGGATGGGGCGGCCGTTGGTATGGGCGAGGCGTAGGTCAGCGTTGGGGAGAGTTTTGATGGAGGGGAGTTTGCAAGTGGCTGCCTGGCCGCTTTGGGAGGCGGTTTCGGTGAGGGAGCCGCCGCCGCGTGGAGTTTCGTCCGGGCCATCGATGAGGTTGCGAATGCGGAGGCCGATTTTCGGATCGACCGGAGCGGGGTCGAATTCCATTTCGAGGAAGTTCCAGTAAAAGGGGTCTTCTTCTTTCTGGGGCTGAAGATCGGGAGTGGCGTGTTTTCTATGATAAAGGCAATGGACGTCGAGAGGGCGACCATCGAAATCCTTCATACTGGGACCAAAGCCGGGGATGACGGAGCGTCCGCCGCTGCGGCCGATGGGGCCAAAAGAGCATTCGATGAGGTTGTATTCGGTGTTCTTGATGATGCTACCATTATGCACATCGCCGTAGACGGTAACGACGCCATCGCGCTCGGAGAGGAGTTTGATGAGCCGGTCGGCTCCGGCTTTGACCCAGCCGGCGTAGTCGGCGGCGACGCGGTCGCGTTGTTCAAAGACAGTGTTACCGCCTTTATTTCCCCCCCAGATGGTGTGGAGGCCATTGAGGCCGGTGAGGCAAATGAGGGGCGCGGAATCGGTGCGGATGAGTTGTTGCAGCCAGGCGAATTGTTCTTCGCCTAGAAGAGCTCGGGTGGGGTCGGCGCGGTCGTAAGCGTTCTCAACATGATCCCAGCCCCATTCTTTCCAGATGTTGGTGTCTTGTGAGCTGCGCCAGAGTCGGGCATCGACGATGGTGAGGGTGAAGTCGCGGCGGGGCATTTTCCAGGCGCGCCACTTTTTTGGATTGGCGAGAGGGTCGACTTCTTCGGCTCCGGTGACGAGGTGATGAACGATTTGGAAATTGCGTCGCATGTATGAGGCGTCCTGTCCGAGTCCGTCGTGTTTGCGAATCGCGATTTGCTCGGGGCCTTTTACGTCGTCCATGCCGTAGTCGTGGTCGCCGGGGTTGATGATGTTCCAGTGCTGCATCATCTGCCAGCGAGAGGTCGGGCCGAAGATAGAATTGGCAACGACTTTGTAGGCGTCGTCGGTGCTGGGTGGGTAGAGGACGAGCTCCATATACCACACGTCGTCTTCCCAAACCATGATTTGAAAATTGTAAGCATCGAGGTGCTTGTAGGATTCGACAGAGGGTTGATCGCGAACCTGCCAATCGTCTCCGCCGCCGAGAATTTTGAGGCCGGCCTCGGTGTGTTGTTGAAGTCCGGAGGTAATAGCGTGACAGCTAAGGCCGCAGAGCTTGTAGGGGGCCTTGAGCTGGGGAAGGCGTCCCACGTAGATGCCGGAAGCGGGAACATCTCCGACCAAGCCGGTGCCGGGTCCGCAAGCGTCGGAGCCAATGCGGCGATCGGCGGTGACGTTTTCTCCGTCTTTCCAAATGGTGTAGTAGAGCGTGGCGTCGCCCGGGCTTTTAGGGAGGGTGGTGGTGATGACAGAGGTGTTGCGTCGGAAGTCGTTGTTGACGATTTTGGCGGTGCCAGAGACGGGGATCTTTTCCCAGTCTGCGGTGGGAGATTCGGAAACGCGAACCTCGGCCTTCTTGCCGTCGGATGCGAAGACGCTCACAAATTTAACCTGCCACTTGCCGTCGACTTTTTTGAGGGTGTCGCCGAGCGGGTAGCAGGCGGAGCATTCAGCGTGACCGACGGTGAGTGGTTTGTTTTCGCAGGGGTCGAGCGAGACATCGGAGATTTCAAAGTCGATGAGGCCGCGAGTGGCAAGGCCGAAGTAGCCGGAGCTTTGAGTTTGGGGAATGTTTTCGAGAGTGAGGGTAATGGAGTTCAGCG
The DNA here is from genome assembly GCA_002729295.1 of Verrucomicrobiales bacterium. GTDB lineage: Bacteria > Verrucomicrobiota > Verrucomicrobiia > Verrucomicrobiales > Akkermansiaceae > SW10. The sequence continues at coordinate 6,849 of PBTU01000088.1, forward strand.
TGGTGGTGACCTTGGTGCCTTTGACTTCAAGGGAGAGAGTGAATTTGTCTCCTGGTTTGAGGATGGAAGCCTTCGTTTTTTTAGGAGCAGAGGATTTTTTCTCTCGGTTGGTGGGCTTTTTAAGTTCGGCGAGATAACCGTTGTCCTGATATCCGATGATGGTGGCTTTTCTGGATTTATTGTATCCCTCGAAAAGGCTACGGCCTCCAATGGCGATCCCGAGTTGGCCGTAGCCGGGTTGATACATTTTCCAATCGGCATTGTCGCCTTCGGGAACCGCGGGAGCATCGGCATGGTAAGTTCCTCTGATCGTAATGGTATAGTTGCCGGTGAGTTTCCAATCGCGTCGCCAGAGAATTCCATGCGGGAGAGAGGGGTCATATTCGGTCTCCATCTTCTTTTTTTCATGGGTCTCGGAGTGATAGGGGAAGCCGGTGCGTCGTGCGCGGTCTCCGATATTTTTGAGACGGCGGCGAAGGGCTCCGTTTTTGATTTGCCAGTAGCCGGGATTGAGCGATTCCCACTCGGAGCCGTGGACAAGGGAATCGGGGCGGGAGAAGCCATCGATAGCGACGAGAGCAGATCTTCCGCTGAGAGTCGGGGTGAGCGCGAGAGTGGCGGAAGTGGTTTTGAGAAAGTGACGGCGGTCCATGGCAGCTTACTTCTTTGATTTCTTTTTTTTGCGGCCTCTCGTCATTTGTTCGATGGCCTTGAGCTCGGTGGCCTGGCCTTCGTCGCCGCATTTCCTCATCCAGACGGTGAGTTTGGAGCGAAGTTCGTTCATCGTTTCGGTGTGCTTTTCGTCGCCGGCGAGGTTGTTGAGTTCGAGCGGGTCGGTGATGATGTCATAGAGCTCTTCCTTGGGGCGCAATTGGTAGCGTTTGACGAGAGCTCTGGCTTTCGGGGTGTCGACGGTCAGCCAGCTCTTGAATTCAGGAGAGGTGGTGCAGACGTTTTTGAATTTGGCTTCCGGAGTGAGGTTCCAGATGAATTTGAATTTCTCTGAGCGGATGGAACGAATGCCATAGTGAGGCGAACCGGAAATGATGCCCTTGGTGGTCATGATGCCGTGGACGTGTGTTTTATGAGTTTCTTTTCCGGCGAAAACGGAGAGGAGGCTTTTGCCCTGGAGAGAAGGATCGGGAGTGCCTCCGGCGGCTTCGACCCAGGTGGGAAGGAGGTCGATGTATTCGATCATGGCGGGGTTGGTGGTGCCGGGTTTGATCTTGCCAGGCCAGCGGGCGATGAGGCCGGTTTGGAGGCCGCTGTCGTAACAGGTCCACTTCGCAAAGGGCATGGAGCTACCTTGTTCGCTGGTAACGACGAAGAGCGTGTTGTCGGAGAGTTTGTGTTTTTTGAGAAGCTGCATCGCCCGGCCAACTTGACTGTCGTAATAAGTGATCTCGGCAAGGTAGCGGGACATGGCATCGCGGATGGCGGGGGTGTCGACGAAGTAGGGCGGGAGTTGAATGTTGGCTGGAGGGTAGCGGGAGGCGTCGCCTTTGTTCCAGGGTGAGTGAGGCTCGTTGGAGCAAAGTAGAAGGCAGAAGGGATTTTCTTTTTCGGCGCAGTCCTTCATGAAGGAATCGACTTTGTCGAAATTGGGATTCTTTCCGTCAGGGATTTTTTCCCAGGCAAAAACGCTGCTGGGAGAAACGTGGGTTTTGCCGCTTTGAGCAACGCGGTAGCCGAGGGCCTTGAGAAATTGCACGACGCTCTTGGTGCCGTTTTTGACGTAAGTGTGATTCGGGTAGGCTCCGCTGGTGACTGGATAGAGTCCGGTGTAGATGTTGTGGCGGGTGGGGGAGCACATCGGCGCGGTTTGGAAGCAGCGGGTGAACCGCATTCCTTCGCCGGCGAGCTTGTCGATGTTGGGGGTGTGGGCCTGTCCACCGTAGCACCCAAGATCCCTAAAAGTGCAGTCGTCGGCGATAATGAAGACGATGTTGGGCTTGGTGGTAGCTGCTGAAATGACGCAGCTCATGAGGGCGATGTAAAGGGTGCGAAACATAAGAGGTAATAGGATACGAATTGGTAGGCGGCTGCAATTGTAGAAATGGAGAATGTGGGTTGGCGTCTGACCCGGGAATTTCCGTGATTTATGCAGAGCGAGTGGTCTGATTCGGGTTTAGTGTTTCACTGTCACGAAACCCCAGAGTCACCACCTCTGGGGAAAAATCGGTCTCTGCCTTGATTGGTTACAGGGTGAAGATTGGAAGCCGGTTTCGACCCCTGTTGCCCGATGGCCGACCCTGGCTTCTCCTTTCATTCCCGGAACGAGTCCGAGAGGCATATCGATTTTGTCCTTATCTTTTTGTCTAGTCCCTCGGTGAGGATGGGGAGTTGATCGAATTTGNNGGAGTCTTTCTCCGTGNGGCCTGCCCANATTATTGCGGAGTTTTGATCGACTTTGCCGNCTTTGATTNCGGAGGCGAAAAAGGGAGCCTCATCGGCTGCAAGCAGGCCGATAAGCGAGAAAAAGGNGAAAGTTCTGATGAGTTATTGTCCCTTGGGGAAGGTCCAGGGTTTTGGTGCGGGGAGCGAGAGAAGGTGTTTCACAGCGGTCTCGAGTTGGCGGTCTTTGCCACTCTCGCGATCTTCGGGATTGTTGGCGACCTTGATATCCGGTTCGAGTTGCGTGTTCTCAAGATAATTGCCATTGGGGCCGATCGTTGAAACCTGGGGAATGCCGAAGATGATAGTTCGGTCGTGAAGACGTTCCCACCAAACGGCGGTGCCCGTTCCTGGGACAGGCATGCCGACGAGCTTTCCGATTTCTAAAGTCTTGTAGGCGAATGGGAAGAGGTGCGCATCGGAGTAATTGCCCTCGCCCATGATGACCGCGGAGGGTTTGGTCCAACGGAAGAGTGGTTCGCCACCCATATTGCTCTGACCTCGAGGGTAGAATCTCAGAAAGGTTTTTCCGCTGAGGAAGGTGGTGAGGTCTTCGGTGAGCCAGCCGCCGCCATTGAAGCGGGTGTCGACGATGAGCGCATTCTTGTCGCTGTGGTGCCCAAAGACTGAGGCGAAGGTATCGCGAAATCCGCTGTCATTCATCTGGCGAACGTGAACGTAGCCCAACTTTCCGCCGGAGAGCTCTTCGGTTTTTTGCCGCATCTTTTTAAGCCAGCGACGGTAGAGGAGCTCGCCTTCTTGTCCACCCGAGATGAGACGAATGACTTCCTCCCAGCGTTTATTGTCGGCCGGATTGAAGAAGGAGAGGAGAACGCGTTCGCCGGCCTTCCTGTTGAGGCGCTTGATGTGGTTCTCGCCCGCAGCGATCTTGTTGCCGTTGATCTTTTCGATGATCGTTCCGGCAGGGAGTTTTTCGTCGATGAGATCGAGCGGGCTGCGGGGGATGACTTCGAGAATGCGAATCCCGGGACCGTTATGGTTCCAATCGTGATAGATGCCCAGCGAGGCGGTGGAGTCGCCGGTGTTAAATGACGGGCGGTAGAAACAACCGGTGTGCGAGGCGTCGAGTTCGCCGAGCATTTCGCTGACCATTTCGGCGAAGTCGTAGTTGTTGTTAATAGCGGGGAGGAGCTTCTTGTATTCCTTGCCATAGAAATCCCAATCTGTCCCGTGTATATCGGTGCGATGGAATTTTTCGCGGACCTGCCGCCAGATGTGCTGGAACATTTCCGTGCGCTCGGCGGCGAGGTCAAAAGTGATTTCCGAAGCGTAGGAGAGGGACTTGGATTTGCCGTCACCGGTGCCAATTTTGTGAAGGCTTCCTCCGGCGAGAACGAAGAGGTTTTTTCCGTCCTCGCTGATTTGAATATCAGTGGATCCGCTGCCGCCTGCACCGCCGAGGCTGGTAAGGAGCTTGGTTTCTTTCTTATAGAAATCGTGGGACCAAATCTGAAATTTCTCACGCTCGCTTCCCATGTAAAACACCGTGCGCCCGTTGGGAGCCACGACAGCTCCTTCGAGATTGGTGGAGTGAATCGAGAGCCGTTCGATGCGGTCCTCAACACCTTCGGGATCGAGCTTCTTTTTCTCTTCGAAGAGTTTTTCCCAGTCTTCGTCTTTGATTTCGTCGCGCTCGGCTTCGGTGAGTTGAAAAAGTCGATGAGCGCGGTTGGTCAGGAAGCCGGCATAGATGTCGAGTTCACTGCCCCAGCTCCCGTGTGATTTTTTGCCGTGGCGGTTGGAGATCCAAAGGGCGGCTTCGCCATTCCAGGACCACTGGGGAGCCATATCGTAGTAACCGTTCCGGCTTAGGTCGATGGGCTCGGATTTGCCGTCGGCGGCGACCAGGAAGACGTTCTCGGTCCAACGTTGTTTTTGCAGAAGCATCGTAAGGAGGTTCTTGCTGTCGGGCGACCAAGAATACTCGATATCGCCATCGGAGTAGGAATAGGAACGGCTGCCGTCGTGCAAGGTGGTGCTCGTTTTTTTCTCCACATCATAAACGCGGAGTTGCACACGGTCCTGGAGGTAGGCGATCTGTTTGCCGTCGGGCGACCAAATAGGCTGGAATGTTTCATCGTCTCCGGCGAGGAGGGTTTCCTCCGTGAGGGTCGTGGAGAGATAAAAGCTTTTCTCTTCTTCACGCGCGATGCTGGTAGTGTAGAGGTTCCAGCTGTTGTTACGTTCCGAGGCGTATACGAGTTGGCGTCCTTCGGGATGGAAGCTCACCGAGCGTTCCTGCTCCGGAGTGTTGGTGATGCGCTTGGTGGTCTTGTGATCGATTGAGGTGACGAAAATCTCTCCCCGGGCGATGAAGGCAATCTCGTTGCCCTTCGGTGAAACAACCATCTCGGTAATGGAATTCGAGAGCTTGACCATTTCGGAATTCGTTTTGTCGTCGGTCTGAATTGTGACACGGATTTTTTTCGGAGCTTCGTTACCTTTTTCCTGCACGAAGATGTTTCCGTGGTGGCTGAAGGCGATCTTTCCGTTTTTGGATCTGCTGAGGAAACGAACCGGGTGCTTGTCGAAAGTGGTGAGCTGTTTCGGCTTGGTGTTCTTTTTGATCGAGCTTTGCCAGATGTTGAAGCATCCGCTTTTTTCGGAGAGGTAGAGGAACTCCTTATTGTCAATCCAGACGGGATTGCGGTCCTCGCCGACGAAGTTGGTGATCTTGCGATGTGATTTTTTGTCCCAGTCGTAGAGCCAGACGTCCCGGGTGACCGAGGAGGTGTGGTGCTTGCGCCAAGGGTCTTCGTAGCCCTTGCGATCGTGGTAGAGGAATTGTTTTCCGGAGGGGGAGAAGTTGACGTTTTCCGACGGGATCGCGAGGAGCTTGGTGATGCGGCCACCACTAACGGGAGCGAGATAGGTTTCGCCTACGCGACGATTGGGAATATCGAGGGATTCCGGAGCGTCGATGCGGGTGGATTCGAAAATGACTTTCTTTCCGTCGGGCGTGAAGGACGTCGGGATGTCGTTTTGGGAATGAAAGGTGATACGCTTGGCTTTACCGCCTTTGGCTGAAATGAGAAAGACGTCGAAGTTGCCGTGCCGATTGGAGGCAAAGGCGATCGATTTCCCGTCTGGTGACCAGATCGGGTGGTAGTCTCGCGCAAGGTGTTGGGTTAGAGAGCGTGCTTCGCCGCCGGATGAGGGGACTGTGTAAAGGTCCGCGCCGCGCGTGAAAACGATCGTTTCGCCGTTGGGAGAAATGGCAGGATAGCGCAGTCACTGGGGAGCGGCTTGGGCAAGCCCAAGAGTGGCAGCGAGAAGAGTGATGATTCGCATGCCGCAGCCTTTCAAAAACGTGGCGATACCGGAACCACAAAAGTATTCTTTTCTCGGTAGCAGTGGCTCACTTGGCGATCGGTTGTGAGAGGCGGAGGTAGGCGAATAGGTTTCGGAGGGCAGTATCGTCTAGGTCGTTGAGAAGGCCGTCGGGCATGAGGCTACGGCCGACGGGCTTTAGGGCGCTGATTTGTTTGCGGGGAATGGTGAGGTCTGTTCCGTCAAATCCCCGCAAGACAATGCTGTTTTGATCTTCGTCGGAGAGGAATCCGCTGAGGACTCGCTTGTCGCTGGTTGTGACAACGACGTTTTCATAGCCTTCGCGAATCTCGGCGTTGGGCTCAAGAATACTCACGAGCATCGTGCCTAGATCGTCGCGTTGATAGCGGATGAGTTTTTGAAGACTCAGCCGCCCCGAGAGAATTAGTAGTCGTCGTCGACGTCCCTGCGGTAGGCCGTGATTTCGCGCTCGCCGTGGGCGATGAGGAGGATGGCGTCTTCTGAAGCCACAGCCTTGAAGAGGTCCATCATGAGTCCTTCTTGTCCGGGCCAGGGGTAGACGAAGAAGAGATCCACTTCGCCCGGGTCAAGTCCGTCGTAGATGGGGGTGGTGTCGATGGGGACACCACCGGATGTGGTTGCTTCGGGCGGGAGGAGGTCTTTTCCACCGATACCTTCGCATTCCTCGTAGCCTTCGGGGAGGTAGCTGGTGCAGAGAATCTCAACCGGAATATTTTGATCGCTGGCGAGTTGGACCGCGAAGTCCGCGATTTCTGTTTCGATTTCAATGCCATAGGCCTCGAAGCCGAGAAGGGATGCCATGCAGGTAGCGATGCCGAATCCGCAGCCCCATTCGCAGAAGACATTACCTCGGAGAAGGCCTGTTTCCTTGAGGTAGACGATGGCGGCGTAGATGATAGCTGGATTGCTGGGGAGGTAACGAGGATAGCGTCGGCCCAGACCAGCCTCAAAGAAGCCGTCGCAGCGTCGGGAACCTTCGGCCAGTAAGGAAGCGATGTTGTCCGGAATTTCCTCGGACTTGAGGTTGAGAGTGAGTGGTTGGAGAGACACGATGATGGATAGCTTATCGCTTGGGAGACTCTGCCAGAAATTGCACCGCATCGGCGATGACGTATTTTCCTTCGGTTGGCTGTTCTGATAAGAGGAATGAGTTCCGGTTACGCAGTTGGTAGCGCGGGACTTGCATTCTTCGAACCAAAGTATTTGACCAATCCAATGGCGAATTTGGGCTGAAGACGCATGGAGCTGATCCGACAGCAGATGGGCAGGAATTGGCGGCACGACTGGAGTAGAGCGCGCTCGACGCGGACCAGAAAGATGAGCAGATTCATGGACTCTGCGTAATCGAAGATCCGGTTGGTTCCCGGCTGATATGAAGAACTCGGAACTCGGTAAACCAGACAGCGGCGAAGAATTCATCGCGTCGGCGCATCTCAGGAGCTTTTGTGGGAGGGCGCCGAGGCCACTGTTGACGGGGGAAGAAGGGAAACTTGGGAATTTAGAGACATCTGCAAGAGACTGGATGACTCGAACGTAATGATGGCTTGTTTTGCACCTGATTCACGTGTTGCTATCGAAGTTTCGCATTCAGACCCTCGCCTTGTTGCACACAAGCGGGATTTCCGCGTCGGCAGTAGAGGGGAATTTTGACTTTTTCGAGTCTAAGATTCGCCCTGTTCTGGTCAATAAATGCTATGAATGTCACTCGGTGGAGGCGGCCAACAGCGGGAAACAAAAAGGCGGGCTTCTTCTCGACACCAGGGAGGGGATTCGAAAAGGCGGTGACACGGGACCCGCGGTCTTACCAGGGGATGTTTCGGGGAGCCTCTTACTGAAGGCGCTCCGTCAGGAGGAATTGGAAATGCCGCCCAAAGGGAAGCTTTCGGATGAAATCATCGCGGACTTCACCAAATGGATTGAATCGGGGGCTGCTGATCCCCGGGAGCATGCGTCGACTGAGCTCAAGAGCACGACGATCGATGCCTCAAATCACTGGGCTTTTAAGGCTCCGCAAATGTCGGGCCTTCCCGAGGTGAAGAATTCAAAGTGGGCCAAGTCGGAAATTGATCGATTTATTTTACACCAGTTGGAAGCGCGGGATCTGAGTCCCGTTGCTTCGGCCTCTCCCCGGGTGTTGGCTCGGCGAATATACTTTAATCTATTGGGCTTGCCACCCACGCCCGAGCAGGCTGACGAATTTCTTAAAGCTTCCGAAAAAGATCATGATGCCGCCCTGGCTTCGTTGGTGGATTCTCTTTTGGAGTCTCCTCACTATGGCGAGCGATGGGGGAGGCATTGGCTCGATGTTGCCCGGTATGCAGAAGATCAGGCTCATACTTTTGGGGTGAAGAAACGGGCAAACGCTCACCAATATCGTGATTGGGTGATCCGGATGTTGAACGAGGATCTGCCCTTCGACCAGTTCGTCAAATATCAGCTCGCGGGCGACTTGATGGAGGACGAGTCGGAAGATCGTTTCCAAAAGTATTCCGGCTTGGGTTTCCTTGGGCTGGGCGCGCAGTATTATAAGAACTCTGACAAGGCCCAGGCTGAAGCGGATGAACTTGATGACACCATCGATACTCTCACCCGGGGATTTCTTGGTCTAACTGTTTCGTGTGCACGATGTCACGATCACAAATTCGATCCCATCCCAACTAAGGACTACTACGCTTTGGCCGGAATCTTCAATGGTCGCCGATATACGGAGATTCCCTTGGTCGAAGAAGACGCGGTGAAGGCCTACAACGAGGAACAAAAAGTCATCAAGGATCTGGAGTCGAAGTATCGCGGTGACTTAAAAGGAATGGGTAGGAACCAGGGGCGGGGAAAACTGAATCAGGTGAGTCGGTATCTTCAGGAAGGTTGGAGGATGAATGTTCTGAAATCCGAGGGGGTTCGTTTTTCAGATGAAGAGTATGCCAAAAAGAGAGGTCTTCATCCTCACTTTGCCAAACGTTTCCGCGATGTTATGGCGGTAAACCGAGAGAGCGATCTTTCGAAGCGATTGCCGGAGCTTGAGGGATGGCATCAGCACAAGGTGAAGTTTGATGATAAGCCGACCATTGAATCGCTCAAGGTTCCGCAAGAAATCGTGAAGCTGGCTGAGCAATTGCAGGTGAAGGTGATCAAGGCGGCGGAAGAGTTTTCTAAAATTGAAGTCGAGAAGGCCGGGGAGTTGTCGAAAGCCCGGAATGAGGAGGATCGACTCAACAAGGTGATAGGCAAGATGGGAAATGACCAAAAGCGTCTGCTCAAAAATATTTGGTATGACGGACACGCTCCCCTCTATGCCTCCGACAATGACGTTTATAATAAGTTCCTGAACGAGGTGCAGAAGAAAGAGGCAGATTCAAAGAAGGCGGAATTTGAAGGGCTTCGTAAAAACGGCCTGCCAAAGTATCCCGTGGCCCATGCGATTCAGGGGGGAGGGAAGGCGATGCAGGTATACATCCGCGGCAACCCTGCAAGCAAAGGAGATTGGGTCGCCCGAGGATCTCTTGAAATTCTCAATGACGAGCCGCGGCCGACTGATCCGGAGGAAGCTAAAAAGCTCTCCTATACCCGCCTCGACCTTGCTGAAGCGATTACTTCTCCGGAAAATCCACTCACCGCCAGGGTGATCGTAAATCGGGTTTGGCAGTGGCATTTTGGAAGAGGACTTGTTTCCACTTCAAGTAACTTTGGGCTTCTGGGCGAAGCCCCGACTCATCCGGAATTGCTCGACTGGCTGACAGTAAAGTTCATTGAGAACCGTTGGTCTCTCAAATGGTTGCATCGTGAGATTTTGAGATCGGCAACCTATCAACTTTCCAGCGAACGAGATTCCCGGAACGAAGAACTGGATGGTGATAATCTTTACCGCTGGAGGTTTGATCGACGTCGCCTTGAAGTCGAAGCTTGGCGGGATGCCTTGCTCGCGATTTCTGGAAAGCTTGATCCAGAAATGGGAGGTCCAACTTTCGACCTTAAGAACAACAACACTCGCCGAACGGTCTACGCGAGCATTAGCCGCCATCAGCTCGACGGGATGTTGCGGATCTTTGATTTCCCCGATGCCAATGTCTCCGCAGCGACCCGCACCGAGACGACCGTGCCTCAGCAACAACTTTTCGTTCTCAATAGTGATTTCATCATCGAGCAGGCCAAAGCCTTTGCGAAGCAGGTCACGCAGAAGCATGATGATATCGTGAAGCAGGTGGAACATGCTTATCAACTTGCCTTCGGACGTTCTCCCTCGGAGGCGGAATTAGAGGTGGCGAAATCCTACCTTGAAGCTGAGAAGGAAAAGGCCGACAAACTCTCCCGTTGGGAGCAGTATTGTCAGGCGCTTCTCGCGAGCAATGAACTGATGTATCTCGACTAAAATGCAAGACCAGATCTTACTCCAAGCAAGAACGAGCCGTCGGGATATTCTACGACGAGCGGGTGGGGGATTTGCGTCGATCGGGTTGGCTGGGGTTCTATCGGATCAGGCCTTATTAGCATCGGAAAGCCCGCTCGTTCCCAAGCCGCCGCATTTTAAACCCAAAGCGAAGCGAATCATTCATCTTTTCATGAATGGCGGGCCGTCTCAGGTGGATACCTTTGATCCCAAGCCTGATTTGGAAAAATACCATGGTCAACGTCCTCCGGGAGCCGAGCGCAAGACCGAGAGGCGTACCGGCGGGCTTTTCAAATCGCCTTTTAAGTTTAAGCAGTCGGGAGAATCCGGAATTCCAGTCAGCGAGATTTTTCCGGAGGTGGCCAAATGTATTGACGACATCTGTGTCATTCGCTCGATGCATACCAATGTCCCAAATCATGAGCCGTCTTTGCTCATGATGAACTCCGGAAACACCCAGCCGGTTCGCCCGAGTATGGGGTCATGGCTTTGTTATGGTCTGGGTGTCGAAAATCAGGATCTGCCGGGCTTCGTTGTTCTCTGTCCTGGAAAACCCGTGGTCGGTCCGCAACTCTGGAGTAATGGATTCCTTCCCGGGATTTATCAGGGATGTCATATCGGTAAACTCGATCCCAAGAAGATAGTCGATCACATCAACAATAAGCATCTCACTCCCGGAACCCAGCGCCAACAGCTTAACTTGATCAATCAGCTCAATGATTTTCATGTTGGGCAACGATCCGGGGACGATCAACTTGAATCTCGGATCCAGTCGCTGGAAGTTGCCTTTAAAATGCAGACAGAAGCGCCGGAAGCTTTTGACATCACCAAGGAAACCAAGGCCACACGGGAACTTTATGGCGAAGGCCAGTTTGCAGATTCCTGTCTCACGGCCCGTCGCTTGGTGGAGCGGGGAGTCCGCATGGTTCAGGTTTACTACGGAAACGGACAACCATGGGACGACCATGGCAATATCGAAAAAGGCCATCGCGACAAGGGCCAGAAAAGTGACCAGGCAATTGCAGGCTTACTTCGTGATCTTAAATCACGTGGCCTCCTCGAAGACACTCTCGTTCTCTGGGGAGGGGAGTTCGGCCGCACTCCGGTTTCCGAAGGCGGCAACGGACGTGACCATAATCACCATGGCTTCTCAGTCTGGCTCGCAGGGGGCGGAGTCAAAGGAGGCATGACCTACGGTTCCACCGACGAGTTCGGCTTCGCAGCGATGGAAAACAAAGTCCACGTCCACGATCTCCATGCTACCATCCTTCACCTTATGGGGATCAATCACGAAGACCTAACCTACCGCTACTCCGGTCGCGATTTCCGCCTCACCGATGTGCACGGCCATATCGTGCATGACATTCTGGCGTGAGCGATGACAGGGAGGTGTTTCTTTGATGGTTTTGGTGTTTTGTCGTCGCGAGTCGGCGGGAGGAGCGTGCCATGTTTTAGATCCATTTTACTTCCGGCGGCATATCGACGAAGCGTCCGTCAACGCAGAAAGGCTTGCCGTCGAGGGTGACGAGAGAGCCTTTGGTGAGTGAGGCAATGAGGTCCCAGTGGAGGGCGCTTTTATTGACGTTGCCGGTTTCGGGATAGCCGGCCCCGAAGGCGAGGTGGAAGGAGCCGCCCATCTTTTCGTCGTAGAGAATCTGGCCGGTGGGTTGGGTGATGGCGCGGTTGGTTCCGAAGGCAATCTCGCCGATTCGACGGGCGCCTTCATCTTGGTCGAGCATGGCGATCAGAAAATCCCCGCCTTCTTCGGCGGTGATCTCGGTAGCGCGACCTTTTTCCATGACGATTCGTGCGTTCCGAACGAAGTGGCCTTGGTAAACACAGCGGTTATCGAAAAAAACCACGCCCTCCGCGCCGCCGTTTTCGGCGTCCAAATTCGGGCCGGAGTAGACTTCTCCGTCGGGGAAATTCTTTCGGCCCGGGCTGGAGAGCCAGCGCATTCCCGCGGTGTTTACTTTGAGATCGGTTCCGGCAGGGGTTTGGAAGTGAAGCTCACTTCCGGTTATGAGTTTTTTGGCGAGCTCGCACTGCCAACGGTCCAGACTTTCCCAGAATGAGACGGGATCTTCTTGATTGAGTTGGCCGGCGCGGACTACGAAGTCACTATAATCGCTGAGGCTCATTCCGGCGTCTTGGGCGTAGGCATTGGTCGGGAAAAGGGTGGTGGACCAGAGCAGGGGAGCGAGTTCGGAGTCGATGGAGGGATCGTCTGCGACTGCGGCACGTTGGAAAAAGAGTTCGCGCGACTCCTTTTGCGAGCGAGCGGCTCTCTGAGTGGTCGCGGTATCAAACTTGTCCAGCGACCGTAGATTGGTGTTCGCGTTGATGTTGATTGATGCGTCAATTACTTGCGCTTCGTGTAGCGTGAAGGGATTGCTCCAATCGAGTTGTTCGTCGTTGGCAAGTTCGTAGAAGGCTTCGCCAAGAAAATCCGGGCGGCAGTTCAAAACGGGATGCCCACCTGCTTCGAGAACTTTGCGGTAGACGGCCCCAAGGAGAGGCTCGGCGGCCGATTGGGCATTGATGCGAACGATGTTTCCCGGGCTGACTTTGGTCGCGTGCCGGACGAGAACATCGGCCCAGCGGTCGAGATGGAGTTGCGTCAACATTGGACTGAACTATGTGAAGTCCGGCTGATTGTCACGCTTTGCTGATCGTGTACACCATGTGAAGAGGCTATTTTTAGCTGGCCTCAATCATGGCTTTGAAAAGTCCAAAATGATGTCTGATTCGACAGTAATAGTGGCCTTGATTCATTGTTTACACGGAATGTACTCAGTCGTATTGGTTGAAGGTTCATTGCGCTTTCGGAATTTAGCCCGCATTATTTAATGCGGCGTGTCGGTTAACACTTTGGATGAAACGAATACTCAGCAATGAAAATCCCAACCGAGAGATCTCTGCCCTTCGCGAAAGGGCTGCTCCTGTGCCTTTCCCTATGTATGGCACCTTCCGTTACGAGTAGTCAGACCATTGTCATCGATACCGACTTTAACGACAATCCAATCTTGAACACTTTCGGGGTCGCCAAAGTGACTGACATCAACGCCGCTACAACTAATCTTCTCGGGTTGCCCACACTCGGCGGCAAGGATGAGGATACGATTACAGGTGCCTATTTCCCGGATTTACTTGGTCGCAGAGTTTTCGAAAAAATTCGCCTTCGCTTGTGGGTTTCGTGGTCGATGTCTTTCCACATCGAGAGCACCCGGGTGTTGGTTTCGAGTTCGCCATTGGT
>PBTU01000089.1 GCA_002729295.1 Verrucomicrobiales bacterium
GACGACTCCTACCCCCTCATCCGACGGGATCGCATTCCCATTGATGTCGATGGAATCAACAATCTCGCCGACCAACTGGCCCTGATCGCAGATGGCCCACTCTCCGGATCCGGCAAAGATCTCCACACCCGCGCCCGAGCATTGGCTCTCAGTCAGCGCCTGTCACCCGCCCAGCCACAGGCACGTGCGATCATCCGAAGCCTGAGCAACAACGAAAGCCGTCCGAGTCCGAACAGAAGAGAAGTCGGCGAAGCACAGGGAGCCATTCATCGAGCCGCCGAATGGCTCGTTAAACTCCCACCTGGTGAGGAGGGATATTTGCTGGGCCAACTTCTCATTGATATCATCGCCGCACGACAAAAAGACCTCTCACTGGTTTCCAGTCACGATGTTGATGGTCAGGAGGCACGTTGGAAAGGCTTGATCGCTCCACTCGAAAAATTCGAGAATAAAGTTGAGAGCACGAAGCCTCGCGGACCTGAGCTTCAATTCAAAACCAGCGTGGTCCTGACGACCGCACCATTCTCCACTTACCCTACCGAAAAAAACGGCATCATCCAGAAGGTGAGCCTCTTCATCACCGATGAAGGAAGCGATGGGGATGGTAATCGAAGAATCCTTTTCCGGCCCAGACCGAATTACGACGCCCGATCAACTGTCAGCAGCGTAGAGCGCTATTTTCAAAGCGCCGAAAAAATTCTCCCCCGAGATAAAAGCTTCACCATTGATACCGGTAAATTTCAATATGCCGCTAATAACGGAAGCAATCTTGCAGCTCCGGTGGCAATTTTGGTTGACGCAGCCCTCACCGGTCGACCACTAAGAAGAAACACCTATCTTTTCGCTAAGCTGGAGGATGATGGTTCACTCAGCCGCCCCCACAATGCCTGGTCGATCTTTCTCGAACTCGCCGAGACTGCTCCTCCAAGGGGAAGCCGCCTCATCGTACCGCCGGGAGTTGCCGACGACCTGAGATCACTTCTCGTCCTCGAAAAAGCTGACTTTTTCGTAGATTACGAAGTCATCAGCGCGAGCCATTTCGACGAGACCCGTTCACTCTTTTACGAGGATGGCCAGATCGATCCAGAACTCTCTGCCGCCATGGAGAGCTATCAGGAAATTTGGGACAAAGCCCTTGATTCCACGTCATTACAAACATTCGTAAGCCACAAATCGGTCAAGGACCGACTCGCCACCGTGGTGAGACATTCAAATCTCCACGTTTCGGCTTCCTTTCTTGCCTTGCAAGGAAACAACCGCCCTCCCCACTTCTCCGAAAAGATGCTCGCCCGGGAACTCCACCGCTGCCTCGAGCCACTCTCAACCTTTCGCTTTCAATACGGAAAAACTAAAGACACCGACTTCCGAAAACTACATGACCGGTTACGCAAACGCTTCGACCCCCTCGAACGACGTATCGGAAACAAAGAGAAGCCACTCTATGACGAGGCCCTCACACTCATCAAAAAACTCAAAGGCCTTGCACGCGATATGAATAAAAGTATTCTGAACAAGCAACACCCAGACATCGTAGCCTTCAGTACCTTCCAGGGCGAATTCAACGCCTTCCGCAACAGGCTAATGATTACCTCCGGTGATCTGAAACCCCGGAGGCCCAAAAAAGACAAACCCTAAAGACGATACTCCCCGTCTTCATCGGTCCCATACCATCCCAGTTCACGAAAAGCGGTGATGATTGGAATTTCAAGCGCATCGTCTTCACCATCGGCATACTCGATTGTCGCCGATGTCGTCATTCCGCGCATCGACTCGATGCTAATAACAGTTTTGTGTGGTGGAAGATTAATCCAATCACCCCAATCTTTCTTGTCATGCTGCGAATCGAGACCTTGATCATGAAGGGCAGAGACAACCGCTTTAATTGAAGACGGCTTTTGAGTTTCCGGAAGATGAACTTTTGTTTCCATGTGTGTGACACGAGAATCAACTAATCACGGCGGGTGGCACAAGCGAGAAAGCGCAAAGACTTTTAAAAAATGACCGCGCGCATTTCTTCCTCGCTCACGACAAACCCCGATTCACCGCATCGGCATCGTAAACACACCCCCCCCAACTTCCCCCGCTGGCATTCTGCAATGCCGCCCAGAGCCGGGTGTCATCGGGAAGATCGGGATGGACTTTAAACAAAGGGTTCAGCCTGCGTTTTTGAAAACCCGCCCAGTCGCCCAGGTAGTCGATTGCACCCTCGCGAGAGACTGCATCAATCCTCACTCTCACCGGATCTCCATCGCGTAATTTCCCAATCGGACCGCCCGCCAGTGCCTCCGGACTAACGTGCCCGATACAGGCACCTGTCGAAACTCCGCTAAAACGACCGTCGGTAACCAAGGCCACCTGCTTTCCAACCTTGCAATACTTCAACGCAGAGGTCACTTGATAAGTCTCGGGCATCCCCGCGCCCATCGGCCCAATCCCGGCCAGGATCATGACGTCCCCTGCTCGAATCCGATCGTCCCCCTGCGACTTCACCGCGGTAATAGCCTTAGCTTCACTTCCAAAGACACGCGCCTGTCCCTCCAGCAAAAACAAACCGTCTTCATTAATCATCGACGGATCAATCGCGGTGCTCTTTACAACACTACCTTCTGGCGCAAGATTCCCCTGAGGGAAAGTCACCGTGCTGGAGAGCCCATCCTCCCGACTCCGAATCACTTCGTTGGGATCAATGTCATCCAAAGCATTCAGACGCTCACGAACCCGCTTCCGACGCTCAGAATTTTCCCACCATTCCAAATTCTCACCCAAGATCTGCCCGCTCACTGTCATCGCGTCCAAATTCAAAATATCGCGCAAGGACAACATCGCCTCAGGCACTCCACCGGCGAGGAAAACCTGCACTGTAGCATAGCCCATCGGACCATTGGGTAGAGCATCGACAATCCTCGGCACCAGTTGATTTACTCTCTGCCAATCCGACACCGTCGGTCGCGCCAACCCTGCCGCATGGGCAATCGCGGGAAGATGCAAAATCAAGTTCGTCGATCCGCCAAAGGCCGCATGCATGATCATGGCATTGTGCAGCGACTGCTCGGTCAGAATTTGATTCAACGAAATCTCCTGATCCGCCAAATGCATCGCCGCACGCCCGCTTCGCGTCGCAAGATCACGCCAAATCTGCGAGCCACTTGGACTGAGCCCACTGTGTGGCAAACTCATTCCCAGCGCTTCCCCCATTACCTGACTCGAAGCCGCCGTCCCCAAAAACTGACACCCTCCTCCAGGACTGGCGCACGCCCGACACGCCGTCGCGGCTGCTTCTTCCAAACTCACTTCGCCATGGGCATAGCGCGCACCCAGGGACTGTACTTTCCCGAGGTCCTCGGTCTCCTCACTCAACAAACTCACCCCACCTGGCACCAAAACCCCGGGCAGATGTCCACAACCTGCCAAGGCCATCATCATAGCAGGCAAGCCTTTGTCACATGTCGCCACGCCCACAACCCCTTTCGCAGTTGGCAAAGAACGAATTAATCTCCGCAACACCATCGCAGCATCGTTTCGAAACGGCAGGGAGTCCATCATACCCTTCGTTCCCTGCGTGCGTCCGTCGCACGGATCACTACAAAAACCCGCAAAGGGAACACCATCTAATCTCGCCACTTCCCGCGCCACCGCTTCCATGAGCAAACCCACCTCCCAGTGACCCGAATGATAACCGAGTGCCGTCGGTGTTCCGTCTGGCTGACGGATGCCACCTTGGGTCGAGAGGATCAAAATTTCCCTTTTTCCCCAACCAGCGGCTTTCCAGCCCATGCCGACATTTTGCATCCAGCCGAAGAGATCTCCGCTGTTTCCCTTCGTTAAATCATCGCCCGAGATCGGAAGTTCGCCGTCCGCTCCTTCCGAACGGGTCACGACTTCTTCGATCCCTTCTTCGCCCGATTCNAGAATCTCACTCATAGCGNAAAAACTCCGTCGACNCGGCGGGCAANNCCAAGCGGGTTGGCTTCCTGNAAGGTGGGTGGCAGAAGNGCATCGGGCACTCCTTGATAGCTNATCGCNCGGGCCCAGCGAGTGATTCCACTCTGGCCCACCGAAGTGAAATGTGAATTGGTCGTCGCGGGGTAAGGACCTCCATGAACCAGTGAATGACAAACCTCCAATCCAGTCGGGAAGGCATTGACCACGACACGGCCGGTGAAGCGCTCCAATTCATCCAGAAAATTTTTCGCTCCCGCCAACTCACTTTCGGTTCCGTGCAGGGACGCTCCGAGTTGCCCTTCAAAATTACGGGCCGCTTCCGTAAATTGCGCAACCTCATCGCAAACAACCACCACTGCGGAAGGCCCGAAGACTTCTTCCGCGAGAACTTCCCTCTGAGCGACATAGTCCGCGTAGGAAACTTGCACCACCATCGCCGGAGCTCCGACGACTGCACCTTCGAGCGTTCCTTTTGCGAGAACCTGAGCTCCCTCGAGCGATTCCAAGCGGGACATTCCTGACTCAAACGCCGAACAAATCCCCTCATTCAAAACCGGCTGCCCCGTGCTGTCAGCAACCAGGGATGCGAGTTTTTCCAACAAAGCATCCGAGCCCGGAGGCAGGAACAACATTCCGGGGCACGTGCAGAACTGTCCATTTCCCAAAGTAATACTTCCGAAGAAACTCTCGGCGAATCCTTCGCCATTTGCCTCGACCAATTCGGGCAAAACAAACTGCGGATTCACGCTCCCCATTTCAGCATAAAGTGGAATGGGAACCTCTCGTTGTGCAGCGAGATCAAATAAGGCACGTCCACCACGTAAGGAACCCGTGAAACCAACGGCGGCCACGTCGGGATGCGTTACGATGGCTTCGCCCACTTCATGTTCTTTACCCTGCACCAGTTGATAAGTGCCTTCAGGAAAACCAGCCTTCGCAACGCCCTCTTGAATCGCCATGCCAATCAACTCACACGTTCCAGCATGCGAAGAATGTCCCTTCACTACCACCGGACATCCCGCAGCCAGCGCGCTAGTCACATCAGATCCACCCGCCGAGAGCGCCAAGGGGAAATTACTCGCTCCAAAGATACCCACCGGACCAATCGGAATGAGCATTTTACGAAGATCCGGCTTGGGCAAAGGCGCACGATCCGGATCAGCATGATCGATGGTCGCTTCAACCCAGGAACCATCGCGGGCCACTTCAGCAAAAGCTGTAAAGCCACCCACCATGCGGCCAAATTCACCCTGCACCCGACCATCGGGATATCCGGTCTCGGCTTGAACCCGCTCTATTATCGCATCACGCGCCTCGGTTAAACTGGCTCCGATTGTTTCAAGCAAGCCCGCAAGTTCTTCACCCGATTTCCGGCGGAGGGTCGTCGCGGCAGCGGCACAACTTTCGCAAGCGCGGGAGACCTCCTCGGCGCTTGATTTTGCAAAAATTCCGGGAAGGACTTCTCCGGTGACAGGATTCTTGGTTTGGAAACTCATATGGTCTTAAGCTACGGTATTTTCGAGGACTCCGAGACCCTCAATTTCAATTTTCACAACATCCCCCGAAGTCAGGGTGAAGTCGGTTCCCGGAACAACTCCCGTTCCGGTCATAAGCATCGCTCCATTCGGAAAATCCAGCTCGCGGTAGAGAAACTCAACCAACTCCTCGACACTCCGCTTCAGTTGGGTCAGGTCAGTCGATCCCGAAAAAACCTGCTCACCGGCTCGTTCGATCTCGAGCTTGATCTTCGCATCGGCAGCCACAGCCTCCCCCCCAACCGTCAGATACGGCCCGATGGCGCAACTTCCGGTGTAAACTTTTGCCTGCGGCAGATAGAGCGGATTTTCTCCCTCAATCGATCGCGAACTCACATCGTTCCCGATCGCGAAGCCAAAAATCTCGCCGCTCGAATTGATCGCCAGCGTCAACTCCGGCTCCGGCACATCCCACGTCGAGTCTTCCCTCACCCGGATCAGTCCGCCAGATCCCACCGTCCGGTAACCCATCGCTTTGAAAAACAACTCGGGGCGCTCGGCATCATAAACCAAGTCATAAAAAACATCGCCACCCGCTTCCTCCGACTCTTCCATCCGCGCCGACTTCGACCGCAAATAAGTTACTCCCGAGGCCCAAACTTCGGTTTCATCCGGCACGGGAGGGAGGAGTTCCGCCTGATCACACTCACTCACCTTCATGCCCTTTCCCCCTTCGAGAAGACCCTCAATCTCTCCAGCTTTGGATTGAAACAATCTCAAAATCAAGTCATCACTCACCGCGTGAAAATCTTCTCCATCTGCCAGCAAGGCGCCCTGCGAAGTCCGATAAAGTCTCATGAACGAAACTCAACACTCTAATTGACACTCCGTCGAGTCATGATCAGTCTGATTCTGAATCACTCTTCAGGCTCTTCCATTTGCTTTAGTAAAATTCGCAAGGCTACGCCGGAAACAGCAAGGCCGGAGTGGTAATCCCCAGAGTCATGATGCCGTCTTCTAGCCACCCCTGCTTCAAGTCACGCGCGTGAGGTCTTGTTTCGGGACTAAATGACAAAAAAGAACCTTCCCTTTCTCATCTCCCGTCTCTTTAATTGAGTTCTGTACTCATGAAGCGCCTTATTCCACTTCTCACCGCCCTCCCTCTCTTCGCCGAACCCGGCGACAAGATATACCAAGAGGGATTCCTCTCCATCGAGGAGTCCCACAAATCCATCGAACTCCAGGACGGCTATCGTCTCGAACTCGCCCTCAGCGACCCGCATATCAACGAGCCTGTTGCAATGGCTTGGGATGGAAATGGCGCGCTCTACGTTGTGGAAATGCTCACCTACATGCAGGACGCCGACGCTACCGGCGAGCAAGAGCCCAAATCCCGGATTTCCCGTCACGAGGACACTAATAGTGATGGCATTTACGACAAGCACTCTATCTTCATCGACAACATGCTCCTCCCCCGTATGGTTCTGCCTCTCGATGACCGCATCATGGTCGGCATCACCAACACCCTCGACCTCTGGACCTACCGCGACTCCGACAACGACGGCGTGGCCGACGAAAAAGTGAAAATTTATGAAGGTGGCAAGCGTGGCGGCAACATGGAGCACCAGCCTTCCGGTCTCATCTGGAATCTCGATAACTGGATTTACCTCACCTACGAGAATAAGCGCTACCGTTTCACCGACGGGAAACTCGAAGTTCAAAAGCTTCCCCGTGGTGGTGGACAATGGGGAATCGGCATGGACAATGCGGGACGTAATTACTACTCTGCCGCCGGTGGCGAAAAGCCCGCCTTCTATTTCCAACAACCCATCACCTACGGCGCCCTCGACCTCCAAGGGCAGGAAGCCCCCGGCTTCCGAGAAGTCTTCCCCATCGCCGACGTCCCCGACGTTCAGGGCGGAAAACGCCGGGTCAACAAGCGCGGTGGACTCAACAACTTTACTGGGTGTGCCGGTCAAGGAATTTACCGTGGCGACCGCCTTCCCGCCGATCTTCAGGGAGACCTCATCATCCCCGAGCCCGTCGGACGTCTCGTTCGCCGCGCCAAGGTCACCCGAAAGAATGGAAAAACTGTTCTGAGTAACGCCTATCCCGGCACCGAATTTATGCGGACCCGCGACATCAACTTCCGCCCACTTGGGGCCACCACTTCACCCGATGGCGCCATGATGATGATCGACATGCACCGCGGCATCATTCAGCAAGGAAACTGGACTCGTCCGAAATCCTACCTCCGCGGAGTCATCGACAAGTGGGGCATTCACAAGAACATCCAAAAAGGCCGTATCTACCGCCTCGTTCACGACAGCTACAAGCCCGATGTCCAGCCCCGTCTTCTCAACAAGTCCACCGCCGAACTCGTCCCCTACCTCAACCATCCCAACGGCTGGTGGCGTGACACTGCCCAAAAACTCATCATCCTCCGAAAGGACCGTGAAACCGTCGCTCCCAAACTCGAAAACCTCGTCATTTCCAGCGGCAACGAATTCGATCGCCTTCATGCCCTCTGGACACTCGAAGGAATGAGCAAGGTCACCGCAAAAGTTCTCGTTCGAGCACTCAATGACGGCTCATCCCTTGTCCGCTCCGCCGCTGTGCGTGTCGCCGAGCCATTCCTCGCCGATGGCGATGCCGAGGTGATCAAAGCCCTCAGCAATTCTGAGTATGTCGCCGAAGATATCGAGATGACTCTTCAGGCAATCAACTCCATCGGCGTCAGCAACCCCGAGCACCCGGTCCTTGTCGCCCTCGTCGACGGCCTTCTCGACAAATATTCTGACAACGAAACCGTCAACGCTATCAAAAATCTCCGAGGCTCCGCTGTCGCCGCCCGCGCCGACGCCCGGGCCCAGGAACGCCTCGGCAAGGCCTTCGCTAAATCCATGGAAAATGGCAAGGTCATCTACCAGCAACTCTGCTTCTCCTGCCACGGAGGTGACGGAAAAGGCACTCCCATGCCGGGACAAAAAGGACATTTCCTCGCGCCCTCCTTCCTAAACAATCCTCGCCTCGCCGGCAACGATAAGACAACCATTCGAACCCTCCTTCACGGACTCACCGGCGACATTGACGGAAAGAAATACGAGGGACTCATGGTCTCCATGGCCACCAACAACGACCAATGGATCGCAGAAATCACCACCTTCGTGCGCAATTCCTTCGGCAACAAACACGGCCTGACCCACCCGAACACCGTAGCCGCTCTCCGCAAGAAGCATTCCTCCCGCAAAGAGCCATGGACACAGAGCGAACTCGAAGCGCTCTCTCCTCCCGTCCTCTCCAACCGCAAAGCCTGGAAACTCACCGCCAGCAACAATGGCGGCGACCTTAATGGATGCGTCGATGGCAACCCAAAATCCCGTTATACCACCGGTTCCTCCATGAAAGCGGGAATGTGGGTTCAGATCGAACTTCCCAAGCTTTCCAAAGTCAGCACCGTCACCCTCGATGCCCGGGGTTCCCAAGGTGACTACCCACGGAAGTATGAAGTCCACGTCTCGAAAGACGGCAAAAAATGGGGCCACCCCCTCGCCATAGGCAATGGCGACAACCCTCTCACCGCGATCGACTTCGATCCCACCGATGCCAAGTTTATCCGCATCACCCAGACCGGCAGACACAGCCTCTTCTGGTCCATTCACGAACTCACTATCAACGGAAGAGAGCTCTAGCCAGACCACCCATTTCCCACTCAGCACCTTCCTCCTCGAGGGAAGGTGCTTTTTATTGGGAGGTTCTACAGAAGAATGCTCGTTGCATTGACGTATTACCCATCCTAGCTTCATCACATGATCAAAAAACAACTTCTCCTCGCTGTTCTCGCTCTCAGCATCACCCATGCCCAGGAAAGCAAAAAAGAAAACTGGATTCAGCTCTTCAATGGCAAAGATCTCACCGGCTGGACTCCAAAATTCAAAGGCTCGGACTTGGGTGTGAATTACAAGGACACCTTCAAGGTTCAGGACGGACTCCTCACCATCGACTACTCCAAGTGGGAAAAGTTCAGCGGCGAATTCGGCCACCTCTACTACAAGACACCCTACTCCCACTACAAGATCCGCTCGACCTACCGCTTCATTGGCAAGCAAGTCGCCGGCGGCCCAGGCTGGGCCAATCGTAACAACGGCTTCATGCTTCATTGCCAGGATCCCAAGACCATCAAGAAAGACCAGGACTTTCCAAACTCGATTGAAGTGCAACTCCTCGGCGGCCTTGGCAAAGGTGATCGTGGCACGCTCAACATCTGCACCCCTGGAACCCACCTCCATTGGAAAGGTAAACTCACCAAGGGCCACGTCATCAACACCGGCGGCCCCACCACCCATGGCGACGAATGGGTCACCGTGGAAATCGAAGTCCGTGGCGACAAATTTAAGCACATCGCCAAAGGACAAGTCGTCTGCGAATACGACAAAACACAACTCAATGACGGGACTCCGCTCACCAAAGGCTGGATTTCCATCCAAGCCGAAACCGCACCCATTCAGTTCAAGTCCATCGAACTCCTTCCTCTTAGTCAATAGCGCAAGAAAATGGGAATGATTTCGTATAGATGAGCCCGCGCGATGCCTCATTCTTTCATTCCTCTCGCCACGCTCCTGTTTGCGGTCAGCTTTGGCTGCATCGGAAGCGTATTTGCTGATGACAAGCCCAAGGAAATTTCCTTCTCCCGCGACATTGGGCCCATCCTCTCCGCCAATTGCTACAAGTGCCATGGACCAGACGGCGGAAAGGACGAAAAAGGAAAGTCTCTCCGCAAAGCCGGTCTTCGCCTCGACGTCGAAGACTCGCAGAACTGGGACGATGTGATCGATCGTATCACCAGCACCGACCCCGAGGACATCATGCCTCCGCCCGAAGCCAACAAGACTCTCAAGCCCGGAGAAATCGAACTCATCAAAGAATGGATCGATGAAGGCGCGGAATACGAAACCCACTGGGCCTTCATTCACCCGAAAGCTTCTAGCATTCCATCCGACAAGCATTCCATCGATCACTTGTTTGGAAACGACCTCGCCGATAAGGCCGATCCCTACACTCTCATCCGCCGCCTACACCTCGACCTCATCGGCCTTCCTCCCACCATCCAAGTTGCCGACGCCTTCGCCGCCAACCCAAGCCCGGATGCTTTCACCGAGATCGTCGATGAACTCCTCGCCTCGCCTCGTTACGGCGAACGCTGGGCCCGCCGCTGGCTTGACCTCGCCCGATACGCCGACACCAACGGCTACGAAAAAGACCGCGACCGATCCATCTGGCCCTACCGCGACTACGTCATCCAGTCTCTCAACGCTGACAAGCCCTTCGACCAATTTACCATTGAGCAACTCGCCGGCGACATGCTTCCCAACGCCACGCCCGAGCAAATCATCGCCACCGGATTTCATCGCAACACCATGCTCAATGAAGAAGGCGGCATCGATCCTCTCGAGTTCCGCTACCACGCCATGGCCGACCGCGTTGCCACAACCGGCACGGCTTGGCTCGGCCTTACCACCGGCTGCGCGCAATGCCACACCCACAAATACGACCCCATCACCCACCACGACTATTTCGGCCTCATGGCCTACCTCGACAATGCCGACGAACCCGATTTCCATCTTCCAGATTCGGACCTGAAGGCTCGACAAAAAGCGAACCAAGCGCAGGCCAAAAAGCTCCTCGCCGAACTTCCATCAAAGTGGCCCGCCCCTTCATCACGCGGTGTCTTCCAGCCTCAACCAATCAGGACAGTCACCACATCCGGATCCAGAGCCGAAGTCAAAGATAACACCGCCCTCATCACCGGCCCTATCCCGGCCAAGGACACCTACATCATTACTCTCGAGTCGACTGAGAGCAACTTTTCGGCACTCCGTCTCGACACGTTGGCTTTTAATGGCAAAGGCCCCGGCCGAACCAAACACGGCAACTTCGTTCTCAACGAAATCGAAGTCCTCGCTTCTCCTCTCAGAGACAAACCCCAACCAATGCAGGTCGCGCTTACCACCGCAAAATCCGACGCGGAACAGAAAAGCTTCCCCGCTTCCAACGCCATCGATGGTGACCTCGGCACCGGTTGGGCCATTCACCAACAAGGTAAACAACTTAACAATAACCGCTACCTCGAGGTCGACTTTTCCCAGCCTGTCAAATTCGAAGGCGGCACCCGCCTCACTGTTAAACTCACCCAAAACCACGGCAGCAGTCATACCATCGCCAACTTTCGTCTCGCCCTTGCGAAAGCCAACCCCGCCAACGAAGCACCTAAGAAACATCTCCAAAAATCCTACCAAATTTGGCTCGCCAAGCAAAAACCCAACCTCGTCGACTGGCAGCCACTCACCGCATCCAAAGCCGAAGCCAATATTCCTTTTCTCACCAAAGAAGAAGACGGGGTCATCTTCGTTGGCGGCGACATCTCAAAAAAGGACATCTTCACGCTCAACTTCCCAGCTTTAGATAAACCAATTCACTCACTGCGTCTCGACGCCCTCCCCGACGACCGCCTCCCTGCCGGCGGACCGGGCATGACCTACTACGAAGGAAGGAAAGGCGACTTCTTCCTCTCCGAATTTGAAGTCCACCAAGACGACCAAGAACTTGCCTTCTCTGGTTCATCTCAAACCGGATTCGGCGCCCAGTATGGCAAAGGAAACGCCACTGCCTCGGCTGCCATTGATGGCGACGTGCAATCCGGTTGGTCTCTCAAAAGACTCGTCGGCACCCACCAGGCCGCTGTCTTTAACTTGAGCAAACCCATCCCCGCCGGACAGTCCTTTACCATCAAAATGAACTTCGGACGCCACTTCGCTTCCACCCTCGGCAAGTTCCGCCTCAGCGCTTCTGCCGACGCCAAAGTCAAAGCCATTCTGCATCAAGGTACAATGGAAGACTTCCTTCTTCAAGCGCCTGAACTCAAGGCATACTCCGACAAAATCCGCTCCCTTCAAAAACCCCTCAAAGGGCCCCCAACCCTCGTGATGAAGGAACGTCCCGCCGCACATCCCCGGCCCACCTTCCTTCGTCATCGCGGCGAATACACCCAACCCAGAGAACAAGTCCCGCCCCGCCTCCCTGTTGCCATCTATCCCGAGGACAAACCGCTTCCCAAAAACCGGCTCGAATTCGCCCGGTGGTTAGTCTCAGCCGAGAACCCCCTCACCGCCCGCGTCGTCGTCAACCGTCACTGGGCCGCCTTCTTTGGCGAAGGCGTCGTCCCCACCCTTGACGACTTTGGCATGCAGGGACAGCTCCCCGCCCAACCCGCGCTCCTCGATCACCTCGCTGTCACCTTCATGCAGGAAGGATGGTCAGTCAAAAAACTCCATCGACTCATCGTCACTTCGCAGGCTTACCAACAAAAATCTCAAATCGAATCCGGCACCTCGCAACAGTTCCTCCGCCAGCGCCTCGAGGCCGAAATCATTCGCGACTCCGCTCTCACCGCGTCCAATCTTCTCAACGAGAAGATGTTCGGGGATCCCGTTCGTCCGCCTCAGCCCACTGGCGTCTCTGAAATTGCATTCGGCAACCCAAAATGGCGCACCAGCCAGGGCAACGAGAAATTCCGCCGTTCCATTTATACCTACCTCAAGCGCACTGCCCCATTCGCCTTCCTCACCACCTTCGATGGCGGCTCCGGCGAAGCCTGCCTGGCTAAACGCGACCGATCAAACACCCCGCTTCAGGCCCTTACCCTCATGAACGACCCCATGTTTATCGAGATCGCCGAAAACTTCGGCAAGCTCCTTGAAAAACACACCGGGAGCCTCGAAGAAAAAATCATCTTTGCTTTCAGAAGACTCCTCACCCGCCCTCCAACAAAAGACGAAGTACGACTCCTCTCCGGGTTCCATCAGAAACACAAGTCCTGGCCCGCCCTCACCCGCGCCCTCCTGTCTTTGGACGAAGCAGTCACCAAGAACTAAAAAAGCAGCTGCGCCACCTGCTAAATTCCATCGCTATGATCAACCAACCACCACTTTCACGCCGCTACTTCCTGGGCGAATGCGGCATCGGCCTCGGAAAGATCGCCGCTGCCTCCCTTCTCAACAACCAACTCTCCGCCCGCTCGCTCTCCCCGAAACCCGCCCCCGAAAAACCGAAAGCCAAGGCCGTCATCCACCTCTTCATGGCCGGCGCCCCCTCCCAGCTCGAACTCTTTGACCCCAAACCCCAACTCTCAAAACTCGAAGGTTCCCCACTCCCAAAATCCATCATCGGCGACCAACGGTATGCCTTCATTCAGCCCGACGCAGCCGTCCTCGGCCCGCAATTCGAATTCAAACAATACGGCGAAACTCAGGCCACCCTCGGCTCGCCACTCGCTCCACTTGGAGCCGTCGCCGACGAGCTCTGCATCGTCAAGTCCTGCACCACCGACCAATTCAACCACGCTCCGGCTCAACTCTTTCTCAACTCCGGATTCTCTCAACCCGGTCGCCCAAGCCTCGGCTCCTGGACGCTCTATGGACTCGGCTCGGAAACCGACAACCTCCCCGCCTTCGTCGTCATGTCCACCGGCGGCGGCCTTTCCGGTGGCTCTTCGCTTTGGTCCTCCGGCTTCCTCCCGACCACCTACACCGGAGTCCAATTTCGTAAAGGAAAGGATCCCGTTCTCAACGTCTCCACGCCCGAAGGCATCTCGCCCGAGATCCAAAACGACACCTTCAATCTGGTCAACAAGCTCAACGCTCAACGCCTCACCACCATTAACGACCAGGAAATCGCCACCCGCATGGCCTCATACGAAATGGCCGCGCGCTTGCAGAGTTCCGCGCCCGAATTAATGGATCTAAAGTCTGAGTCCGACGAAACGATCAATCTTTACGGCTGCGACCGTGACAAGCACTCCTTTGCCCGCGCCTGCCTCCTCGCCCGACGCATGGTCCAACGCGGCGTCCGGTTCATCAACATCTACCACTCCGGCTGGGACGCCCACTCCAACGTCAAGGGCTCCACCGAAAATAACTGCAAGCAAACCGCCCAGGCAACCGCAGCCCTCATTCAGGACCTCAAGCGCCACGGACTCCTCGACGAAACCCTCGTCGTCTGGGGCGGGGAATTCGGCCGCACTCCGATGGTCGAAACCAACCCTTCCCTCGGCCGTAAAGCCGGACGTGACCACCACCCGCAAGCCTTCACCACCCTTATGGCCGGCGGCGGCACCAAACCAGGCACCTACGGCGAGACCGACGACTTCGGCTTCCATATCACCAAGAATAAAGTCCACGTTCACGACCTCCAAGCGACCATCCTGCATCTTTTGGGCCTCGATCACGAACGCCTCACCTACCACCACGCCGGCCGCGACTTCCGCCTCACCGACGTCCACGGCCACATCGTTCACGACCTCCTCTCCTGACGACGAAAACCGCTCTCTTAAGAAAGCTTTCCGAATTTTTATTGCTTCGCTCGCCCATCAGGCGGTATGAGATACACAGGCGACCGAAGTTGCTTACCCCACGAGTAGGGTTTCCCTGCTATTTCACTTAACGAAAGACAGACCGATGGCATTCACACCTAGTAAAGATCACAAGCGCATTGCGCGCGAACAGAAGAAGCTTGAAAAGCGCATGGCCCGCGAAGAAGCCAAGGCCGCAAAGCTGGAAGCCCAACGCGCTGAGGAGGAAGCCGCCGAACTTGCAGCCGCCAAGCAAGCCGAACTCGACGAAGAAGCCCGCATCGAGGCTGAATTCGAAGCCGAACTGAAAGCTGAAGAAGAGGCCAAGAAAAACGCCGAGTAATCGGCCCTTACCTAGGATTCCGGGTCAGGCGCTTTCCGCGCCGCGGCTTCGCGTAATTTATCTTTCTTGCTCTTACGGCGTCCTTTGACTCCGCCCGTGCCCGATGCTTTCGGCACCAGACCCGTCGGTTCAAATCCCACGATCACTTCGCGGGCAAGAGAAAGACCATTTCTTTTCTCAATCAGATTGAAGTGCGCCGTCGACTCGGCGGTCACAAAACTCACCGCCAACCCCCTCTCTCCGGCACGGCCTGTGCGGCCGATTCGATGAATGTAATCCGCGGGGGAACGCGGAAGTTCGTAATTCACCACCACGGGCAACTTTACGATGTCCAATCCCCGTGCTACCAGATCGGTTGCTACCAAGACCTGAATCTCTCCGCTTTTGAAATCCCGCAAGACTTCGCTACGGACTCCTTGGCTGAGATCACCATGTAACGAGAGAGCCTCAATGCCATTGCGATGCAACTTATCCGCTACGTGATCGGCTGTGTATTTCCTTCCCACAAAAACCAAGACCCGCTCCCACTTTTCCTCCGCAATCAAGTGACGCAGCAAAGGCGTCCGCTTTGCAGTATCCACGCGAATCGCTCGTTGCTGGATGTTGGAAACCTCCTCGGATTCCGACTCGATCTCAATCCGTTTGGAATCGCACAAAAAATCGCGCGCGATGGATTCCATCTTTCTCGGAAAGGTCGCGGAAAACAACAAGTTCTGCCGTTCATCTGGAAGCATCGTAAGGATCTGCAAAAGCTCATCTGCAAATCCCAAATCAAGCATGCGATCCGCTTCATCAAGCACCAACGTACCCACCGCCTCCAGCGAGACCGCATTGTGATCCACCAAGTCCAGTAATCGCCCCGGCGTCGCCACAATAACATCCGCTCCCCCACGCAAGGCCATCATCTG
The DNA here is from genome assembly GCA_002729295.1 of Verrucomicrobiales bacterium. Lineage (GTDB taxonomy): Bacteria > Verrucomicrobiota > Verrucomicrobiia > Verrucomicrobiales > Akkermansiaceae > SW10. Next base: position 16,075 of record PBTU01000089.1, read on the forward strand.
CGGATTGATCGACACCCCACCAACCGCGCTCACCACCTTGATCCGCTCCGGAAGCTCCCGAGCATAACCCTGTATCACCTCCCGCACCTGCGCCGCCAGTTCCCGCGTCGGCACCAGGATCAAGGCATGCAACCTCTTCGGCTTGCTCTGCGAAGCTGCCAACCAACTCTCCAGTATCGGTAGCACAAAAGCCGTAGTCTTCCCCGAGCCCGTCCTGGCCGTCACCAAAAGATCCCTACCCGTCAAAACCGCTGGAATCGCCGCCACCTGAACCGGCGTCGCCTCATCGAATTGCGAGAGCGCGCGAACCAAAGGTTCAGATAATCCAAGATCAGTGATGGGCATAAGCACTTCTAGACATGATCAAGCGACCAAGCAATCACCAGCGCCCCAATAACGTAAACATCTTCCCAAATGACTTCAATTTCCCTAACATCAATCCGTTCCCCTTGTAGGATCACTTTCAGGATCACGTAGATCATTTTCCCATGCTTCTTCGCATTTTCATCACCACCTTGATTGTTTGCTCAGCGGCCGGAGCCAAAATTTCCTTCAATCAGGACATTCGCCCCATCCTCTCCGCCAAATGCATTATGTGTCACGGCCCCGATGACGGGGTTGACGCCAAGGGCAAAGCCAACCGCAAGGCCGGGCTCCGGCTCGATACTCCTGAAGGAGCCTACGCAGTCAAAGACGGTATTCAGGCGATCAAGCCCGGCTCTCTCGAAGACTCCGAGGCCTGGATCCGGATCACCGACAAGGCCGATCCCATGCCGCCCGAAGACGGGCATGCCAAGCCTCTCTCTTCCGCAGAAAAAGACCTCATCAGACGCTGGATCGAAGAAGGCGGGGAATACGAAGACTTCTGGGCTTTTGTTCCTGCCAAAAAACAAAACCCTCCCGGCGCAAAAAACTCCATCTGGCCGAAGTCCTCGATCGACAAGTTCACTCTCGCCAAAATGGAGTCCAAGGGGAAATCGCCCAAGCCCAGAGCCGACAAACGCACTCTCATCCGGCGCCTTTCCCTCGACCTCACTGGCCTCCCGCCCACGCTCGATGAAATAAAAACCTTCCTCGACGACACTTCACCCGAGGCCTACACCAAGCTCGTTGACCACCTCATGGCCAAGCCCGGCTACGGCGAACACATGGCCAAGTATTGGCTCGACCTCGTCCGCGTCGCCGACACCAACGGCAACCACCACGACCACTTCCGCGATCACTCTCCCTACCGCGACTGGGTCATCAAGGCCTTCAACGAAAACCTCCCCTACAACGAGTTCACCAGATTCCAAATCGCCGGTGACCTCTACGAAAAGCCCACACAAGACCAACTCATCGCCTCCGGCTTCAACCGGCTCCACCTCATCATCGATCGAGGGACCGCCCTTCCCGAAGAAAGTCATTTCAAGAACGTCGTTGATCGCGTCTCCGCCGTCGGCACCACCTTCATGGGCCTCACCATGGGTTGCGCCGTCTGCCACGACCACAAATACGACCCCATCACCCAGAAAGATTTCTATCAGATATATGCCTTCTTCAATAATTTCGACGGCAACCCCGAAACCGGCGGACGAAGTGGACCTGATTTTTATCGAGGACTCCAACCACCCTACATTGACCTCCCGAACAACGACCAAAAAGCCAAGCTTGCCGGATTTAATGCCCAAATCAAATCCGCCCAAGATCGTATTACGAGAATCAAAACCGTTCTTGGTTTCCCCGTGATCCCTGCAGACGATCCTGAGTTCAGCGAGATGACCAAAGAACAAGTCAGCGCCAAACTTAAGGAAGCCGAAAAAAGAACCGGCGAAATTCAAAAGCAACGCTCTCACTTCCTCCGCCAAGTCCGTGGAGCCATGGTCATGCGCGAGCGTAAGGACATCAACCCCGCCCACATCCGCGTTCGTGGAGACTACGCAACAATTGGCGAGAAAGTCAGCCGCAACACCCCTGCCTTCCTTCCTCCACTCAAGGCCTCGGGAGAAATCTCCTCCCGGATGGACCTCGCCAACTGGCTGGTCGATCAAAAAAACCCACTCACCGCCCGCGTCGCCGTCAATCGTTTCTGGCAACAGCTCTTCGGCACCGGAATCGTCAAAACCTCCGAAGACTTTGGAGCCCAGGGGATGTGGCCCAGCCATCCCAAACTTCTCGACTATCTCACCATCCAGTTCATGGAATCCGGTTGGGATGTAAAAGCCTTTATGAAGTCGCTCGTCCTCTCGGAAACCTACCAGCAATCATCTTCCGGCAACTCGGTTGATTTTGAAACTGATCCCGAAAACCTCCTCCTCGCCCGCGGCTCCCGCACCCGACTTGATTCCGAAGTCATCCGCGACCAGCTCCTCTCCGTCACCGGCCTCCTGAACCCCGGGATGGGGGGACGCAGCATCAAAACTCCTCAGCCTGCAGGACTTTGGAAAATGGTCGCTCTCCCCAGTTCCTTCCCCAACAAGTTCGAACCCGCTACCGGACCCGATACCCAACGTCGCAGCATTTACACCTTCTGGAAACGCGGTCTCGGCCCGCCCCAAATGACCATCTTCGATGCCCCAAGCCGCGATGCCTGCATCGCTCGCCGCGAAAGGACAAACACCCCACTCCAGGCTCTCCTTCTTATGAACGAGACCGAGTATTTCAATGCCGCCGCCCACAAAGCGAAGGAGGTCATTTCATGGTCTGGGTCAGATGACGAAAAACTCAAAAAAATCCACGAAACGATCACGGCCCAACAACCTGACGAAGCCACCCTCAAGATCCTCAAAAAAGGCCTCGCTTCATTCAAACAAGGCGAAGACGATCATTTCGCCTGGACCATGATCGTCCACACCCTCCTCAATCAGGATTCCTTTAAAAACAAAGAATAAGGTGTCGCTGTATTGTCCCACATTCAGCCTTGCCCCCTCGGCTTCCTTTTCTAACCTGTCACACAGATGAGCAAAAAACCTGTCCGTATTGGCGTTGTTGGCTATGGCTTTATGGGCCGCACCCATTCAAATGCATACTCCCAACTTGAGCACTTTTTCGACACTGAACACGTCCCCGTCCGTCAGGTCATCTGCGGACGCTCCGAAGACAAAGTCAAAGCCTTCGCCGAGAAGTGGGGCTACGCTGATACCGAAACCGATTGGCGTGAGTTGGTGAAGCGCGACGATGTCGACGCCATCGACATCTGCACGCCAAACAATTCCCACTACGATATCGCGATGGCCGCCATTGAGAATGGCAAAATGGTCCTTTGCGAAAAGCCCCTCGCCCTGAACGGAGAGCAAGGCCTCAAGATGGTCGAAGCGATCGAAGCTTGCGGCCTGCCCAACCTCGTTTGGTATAATTACCGCTTTCTTCCTGCCGTTACACTTGCCAAGCAAATCGTCGATCGTGGTGAGCTGGGACGCATTTACCATTACCGTGCCAACTTCCTGCAGGACTGGACAATGTCCGAAGAACTCCCCCAAGGCGGCGAAGCACTCTGGCGTCTTGATGCCGCGGCCGCGGGTTCCGGTGTTACCGGAGACCTTCTGGCCCATAACATCGACTGCGCCCGCTGGATCAATGGCGACATCATTAGGGTCTCGGCCATGACCGAAACCTTCATCAAGGAGCGCGTCCACCAAGAGACCGGTGAAAAGCATCCCGTCACTATCGACGACGCCTGCGCCTTCCTCGCCCGCTTCGAAAACGGCTCCACCGCCATCTTCGAATCCACCCGCTATGCCCGGGGACACAAAGCCCTGAAAACTTTTGAGATCAACGGCCACGACAAATCCCTCTCCTGGGATCTCCACGACCTAAACCGCCTATCATACTTTGACCACGAAGTATCCGGTGAAACACGCGGCTGGTCCAACATTCATGTCTCCGATGGCGATCATCCCTACACCGGAAACTGGTGGGTTCCCGGACTCTGTCTCGGCTACGAGCACTCCTTCGTACATGGCGCGGTCGAGTTCATGAAGAGCCTCGATAACCCAAGCGCGAAGAAAGCCTATCCTGACTTTCGTAATGCTCTCGGCACCCAGTATGTCTGTGACGCTGTCCTAGAGTCCGCCAAAACCGGACAGTGGGTTGACGTCAAGAAGGCGTAATTCTCCAGAGGATTTTTTCAAAAAAGACCGGCAGTTTCCTGTCGGTCTTTTTTTGTGTGCGATAAACAAGATTGACCTATCTTCCACAAAAACCGAATTTAAGGGATGGCGAAACTCCCAATTCTTTTTGCAGCCGGAAGCTTGCTCTTTATGAGCATGCCAACTCTCCAAGCCCAGAAGCCAGTCAAAGAACTCCTCTGGCCTGATGGACCTCCCAAGAGCAAAGGAAGCGACCCCAAAAAAGACATTCCTTCCCTCCTCACCTACGCTCCCGCCGCCGACAAGGCAAATGGCACCACCGTCGTGGTCTGCCCGGGCGGCGGATACCACGGACTCGCCAACGGACACGAAGGCCACGATATTGGTGAATGGTTCGCCTCACTCGGAGTAACCGCAGTCATTCTCGATTATCGTCGCGGCAATGGCGGCTACAAGCATCCCATTCCCTTGATGGATGCCCAACGCGCAATCCGCACCGTACGCTCCAAGGCAACATTTCTTAAGATCGATCCCGACAAAGTCGGGATCATTGGCTTCTCCGCCGGTGGCCATCTAGCCTCCACCACCGGGACTCATTTCGACCTCGGCAACCCCGAGGCCAAAGACCCAATCAACAAACAAAGCTCGCGCCCGAATTTCATGATCCTTTGCTACCCGGTCATCACCTTCGGACAGGACTCAACCCACAAGGGCTCGCAAAGAAACCTCATCGGAGAATCTCCTGGAAAAGAACTAATCAACAACCTTTCTAACGATAAACAAGTCAACTCGGAGACTCCGCCGACTTTCCTCTTCCACACTGACGAAGACACCTTAGTCCCTCCCGAAAACAGCGTGCAGTTCTATCTCGCCCTCCGGAAAGCCAAAGTTCCGGCGGAACTTCACATCTACCGAAAAGGTCGTCACGGCGTCGGCCTCGCTCATCAGATATCCGCCACCAATGCCTGGTCGTCCGCCTGCGAGGAATGGATGCGGGGTTATGGGTGGCTCGGGAAATAAAATCACGTCAATCGACGATCCCTCACCAATTCTCGATGATATGCCAACACGATCTTTCCACAGCCTCTTCGACATGATCTTCCCCGACTACTTCTCCTTCCTGGCGCAATTCCAGCTTTTCGGAATCGCTCATCTCCTCGCCCTCATCGTCACCTTTTTGACGGCATTCGCCCTAACCCGCTACGCTCGAAAATCGCCCGATGCGAAAATCCTCAAACAAGTTCGCTACACCATGGCGGTCCTTCTTGTCACCGCCGTTTCACTCGACCCCGTCCTCACCCTCGTCCGCTACGGCACCGGTTCCTTCGGCTGGGAAATGGTCGTCAAATCCGCGCTTCCACTCTACCTTTGCGACGTCGTATCCTTTCTTCTCGCCTACGCCCTCGTCACCGGAAGCCAACGTATCACCGAAATTGGATTTCTCTGGGGTATCGCGGGAACGACGCAGGGTTTAATTACGCCAATCCTTTTATTTGACGGCTCTAATATTGAATTTTACGTTTTTTTCTTACAGCATGGCGGAGTTCCCATTGCCGCCATTTTCCTGGTCTGGGGGCTGAAAATAGTTCCGGAGAAAGGAGCCCTCCTGCGAATCTTCTGCTGGAGCTGGGGCTACATGGCCATCGTCATGACGATCAACTGGATCATCGGGCAGAACTACGGATTCCTCAATGAGCTCCCGAATCCCGGAACCCTCTTCGACCACATGGGACCGTATCCCTACTACCTGATCACCCTTCAGGGCATCGCGTTCACGCTCTACTGCATCCTCTTGAAAATCGCCCCAAAACCGCCCACTGAAAAGCTTCCTGAAATTTCTGGAAAGACAAGGGCCTCATAATCAACAATGGTTACCTCATGCGGTTATTTGCAATTTTTCTTTTATGCTTTGGAGTCACCAAGGCGACCCCTATTGACTCGAAACTTGGCGATTTCAGCAAGAGCAAGAATCCCAAAGCGCTCCCGGTTGGTTGGAGGATTAAAGAGGGTAAAAAAGCGGATATCAAAGTCTGGGAACAAGAGGAGCAATCAGGATTTATTTTACCCACCGACCTCAAGCTGACCCGCACAATCAATTTCCAGCCCCTCACCGAAAAGGAAAGCAAGGCGGGAGGTGAATGGACCACCTTCCTCGGCTTCGATTCTCTGAAAAGTCCCGGAAAGGCCCAGCTGACGCTCTCCGATGATCAAAACAAAATCGTCGCCAGCATCCTCACCACCCCAAGTAAGTCCGGAAGGTTGTGGGCGGAGATTTCTCCCGAGAAAACAGCACAGCTTTTCGGAAAGAAGCTCACCCTCCAACTCGCAATCTCCGGAGGTGGCGTCCTAAGTCAGGGAGTTCATCTTTGCCGCATTAATAGCAAGCCCGGCAAGCACCTCTTCGGTCGCTCCAATGGTGGGCTCGGGCCCGACAAGCTCAATGCCGGCTCTCTCGGATTCTCCGCGATGACGGAACACGCCCAGACCATACTCCCAGTCATGGAAGTCCGCAAAAGACTCGCCGCAGACAAAGCCGGACTCAAGCCCGGTGACCGGATTATCGAGGTCAATCGTCAACCTCTCCCTATCAATGACCTGAAACCCGGTTGGGATTGGTTTCATCATAGCCATGAAGCTACTCTGGGAAGAGCGGTTCTCGCCGCCGCCTCCCCCCAGAGACGCGAAGACATGCGCAACATCGTCGAGCTTGGAGTCTTGAGAAAAGGAAAGCTCGAGCGACTTCATTTGAAGGTTCCCCGCGCGATGAACTTTTCCAACCTCGATCCTGGAAAAGACAAAACAGCTGATGTTCTTCATCAGGATCTCATTGCCTATCTCGTCAAAAACCAACGTCCCGACGGATCATGGAGCCGCGACCCCATTCGCACCACCTTCTCCGCACTCGCTCTCATGGCCACACGCGATACGCAGCACACCAAACGCATAAAAAAGGCCGTCGACTATCTTCTCAACCGCTACCCCGAAGCGGAAAAATTCGGTAACCTCGGCTTCTGGCATTCTGCTTACGCGGGGATCCTTTATTCGGAATACTACCTCGCCAGCGGAGACGATAGAGTCCTGGGGCGCATGCAAGATATTCGCGACTGGGCCCTCACCGGCACGCACACCTCGAAGTGGGGCATGCCTGCTCTCGGCCACGGCATTGGCGGACTGCCATACGGACAAAAAGCACTCATCGCTCCCCTCGCCCACCTCATCGTCTTCGAAGCCCTCGCCAAGCGATGCGGTATGAAGTCCAAGATTTGGGAAGAGCTCACGCCTTACATCGAACACAGTTGGTCCGATCCGAAATCAAAAAATGGTCACGGTGCCATGGGATACAATGCCTCCTACAAAGACCTCGGCGAATTTTGGAGCCGCAGCGGGCTTTGCGCGATAGCTTGCGAACTCCGGGGCGAACGTCCCGACATGCGCGACGCGCTCACCAAGATCATGCACGAACGCCACCCCTGGATTCGTAATTCCCATGCCTATGGCGAGCCCGGTGGAGCGCTTGGCTTGCTTGCTCTCAATCTCACCAACCAAGACGCCTACCGCGACGTCATCAAACAATACGCCTGGTGGTTCGCCCTCGCCTGGGAACCCGGATACGGCTTGCGATTCTCCACGCCACACATGGGCGCGCCTTACATGGGCGAAGACGATCTCGTCAGCGCAACCTACGCCCTTGTGTTAGCCGCACCCAACAAAACCCTCCACCTCACCGGGGCCAAGGACAGAAAGTGGATGGACGTCTCCGCCCTCACCACTCCGGTCTCCCCTGTCCGGATCAAGCGCAGCCGTGATGGTCTCGTCTCCATGGAGGGAACGAGCCCCGGCAACCCGGTTCACTACACCGTGGATGGCTCGGAACCAACAAAGGAATCTCTCAAGTTCCAAAAGCCCTTCCCCTTCGACTCCGGAAAAATTTCCGCTCTCGTTATCGACAAGGTTGGAAATTCAGGCCCCATCAATTCCAAAACCTTCGGCCCCGCTCCCGCCAAATGGAAAATCATCGCCGCCTCCGGACACAGTGACCCGGCCGAAGCCATTCGCCGCGCCTCACGGAGCATCGATGGTGATCGCAACAAATGTTGGCTGACCGATATGGGCGAGGGAACCAGAGGATACCCTCACCATCTCGTCATTGACTTCGGAGAAGCCAGAACGATCAAAGGAGTGAAAATCCACTTCGCCGATCAAAAACGAACCCCCTCGAAATGGAGCCTCAAAGGAAGTCAATCGACAGATCAATCACCACTTCTTCTCGGAGAAAAAAGCGCAACATCCTGGGAACCGGAACAAACACTCAAGTTGGACAAAGAAGTCAAACTCCGCTACCTGCGATTCGAAGCGGTGAATGATGGCGAACCCGACAAAAAAAGCCTCTTCGTGCGGGAAATTGAAATCCTCTAGCGCACAACTTTGAGCCTGAAGAACTTTTTATCCGATGGAGGCAAGGTCACCGTCCTCATTTTGAAACCATCGCTCACCGGCCCGTCGCTGACAACTCCACCCGACAACTCAACGAAGTCACTCAGGTCATCCGAGACCTGAAGTTCATAAGTCAGCGTAGATCCCTCTCTCACCAGAAAACTCACAACATCTTCCCCAGAGACGACTGTCACTTTCGGAAACTTTTCCCGACTCTCCGCAACCGTTGGGTCGGTCCCGAAGGCATACTCGAGTAAATTGACTGAAGCATCGCCATCAGGATCGGCTAGTGCACCCCAAATCAATTCGCCTTGGGCATACTCTTGTGTCGAAAATCTCTCTACTACCCAGCTTTCATAATCATCGAGCTCCGGAGGGAAGTCATAGGTTCGCATCACGGCCATGTGCTGCATTTGAGAAGCCCCGCTGTCTCCAGCTAAAACAGGAGACACCGCAGAGAGCGGAGTGAAAACCCGACTATCAAAGACAATTCCGTTGGCATAACTCCGCCCGCCCAACACTGTCGGCACTTCCAGACTATTCAAATCAGGCTCCACCATCACCCAATCGTAAGGCCTTGAACGCCCCGCATTGGTATCACCATCGCCATTCCGATCCACCGGCCAGGGCGCAGTCACCTTCACGAGATGATCGAGTTCATTTAAAAAAGACTCCGTGCGATTCTGCGCATTAAAGTCACCTCCAATCACAAGATAATCATCAGCCGGAACATTCGACTCGATGTATTCCGCCAATTGCCTTGCCTGCCCAACCCTGCGCGAAGCGCCACTTGAACTAGCCTTAAAGTGCACACTAATTACCCATAGATTCTTTTCGCCCGGAACATCGATCTGCGCCCAGACAAATTCGCGATTGGACATATCGTCGTCATCCCAAATCCCCGATTGGAGAATCGGAAATCTACTAATCACTCCATTTTGAATATCTCCCGAGGGCTTCCCTTCTTCGACATACGAAAACTCCGCACCAAACGCATCAGTCACCAGGGCCCGCAATTGCGCATCGGTATTACTCCCAATATTAAATTCCTGAATTAGGACAATATCCGGCCTCAGTCCTTTGAAAATCCTCACCCCTTCTCCGGGATCATAAGACTGGTTATTCCCACTGCTAATATTAGCCGCCATGATCGCAACCTCCTCCCCGCTCATCGGAAGAATTCCGAATAATATGTAGAACAACCGTCTCACTCCGAATCTTTGCGTCGAATCCATCCTCTTCGCAAACGAAAAACTCTCGATTATCTCT
>PBTU01000090.1 GCA_002729295.1 Verrucomicrobiales bacterium
GACAGCTCCGAACTCTTGTTCACTGCTATTCCCGAGCCAGGCAGTAGCTTGCTTGCCGGACTGGGAGCTTTGCTTCTTTTCCGCCGACGCCGCTAGCCTTCGAGCTTTCGGTCTCCCGTTCATTGCGATAATCTGATTCTTCATAGAATCAGATCAGGATCGCCTTTGTATTCATTCAAAACTGTCATCATGAAAAAGGACACTCATCTCTCATTAGTGCGCGTGATCGCGCTGACCCATCTCATTCCAGCCGGAATTTACGCTCAGACTACGGTGCTACACTACAGTGTTAATGACACCGACGAAGCTACAGTTACCGGCGGGACCGTGCCGGGTGCCGGGACTTCACCTGATGGAACGGTCGCTTTCGGAACTTTAACCTTAAGTGACGACGTCCCCACGGAAGGCGTTCCCGCCGAGAGCGGCAATCGTTCAATGGTATTTAGTCTAACCCAGGCTGTGAACGTTCCAGGAACGCAGCAGTTGTCGAATGAGGCGGTGGTCGAGGCGGGCGGATTCACCTACGAAATCTGGTTTAAGTGGGACGGTTTGGGGAATCTCAATGCCTTGATCGACTACGCGGGAACCGAAAAGTTCCGCATGAACTCGTCAGGAATTCTCGACTTCAATTTTGATTCTGGAAGCGGTCCGCAGGAACTTTCGACAGAGGTAACTGTGGACGAGTGGCACTACGCCGCTATTGTCTTCACCCACGACGGTGAACCGATTGATGAAGTATCCCTGCAGATCAGCGGGACGATGACATGGTACTTCGACAGCAATGAACCAGTCGATACGGTGCCAGTAACCAAGGATGATTTTGGAGACAGCCTCAATCGAACAATCGCCGTTGGAGGGCATCCTTTGGGGTTTGGTGCGGATTTTGTGAGCGGGCTGATTTATGAGCCGAGAGTCAGCTTGGGAGCCTTGGAAGTTAACGAGCTTTTGTATGGAGGTTCGTCCGGTGAGGAACTTGAAATTTCCTCGCTGGTCTATGATGCCAATCCAGCGGACCCCACCGTGTCTCTGACCTGGAATTCTCGGGGAGGGAAGAATTACGTCATCGAATACTCGCGTGATCTCAATAGTTGGGATGAAATCGATGATGCCTATCCCTCAGGTGGTGATGAGACCACATTTAGCCACCACTTCCTGCCCGACTTTGAGGATTTAGTTGGAGCTGAAAGACTCTTCTACCGCGTGGGTGAAGCGGAATAAAAGGAGGCTTCTTACCGTAAAAAATGCAGCGTTCCAGCCTGGCTTTCATCAATATGTTGGAAAATATAATCCGAGCGGGGTCATCCCGCCCCTGCATCGGCAAAATCTCCCCATTTTCACTCGAAAACTGCTTGCATTCGCCCTGACTCCCACTAGAAACGCGCTCCCATGGCACGCAAAGCTTGCAAGTCAAAAACCAGATCGTCCGTAGCCAAACGCTTTAAAGTGACTGGCACCGGTAAGATTCTGCGCCGCAAACAAGGCAAACGTCACATTCTTCAGAAGAAAAACCGGAAACGGAAAAGAAATCTGGGGAAAGCGACTCTTGTCTCCGATGCAGACATCAAGAACGTGAAGAGAAACCTTCTTCTTCGCTAACCACACGACGATGACCCCGCCCGCAAAACGGGCGGCCTCCATACAGCCTGTCTTTTCCCGAAAAGAACCCTTGAACGAGTGAGACTGTAGGAGTGAATGAGAAACCAACGATTCGTTCAGCCAAAAAAAGAAAATGCCAAGAGCAACTAACAGTCCGGCCAGCCGGAAACGTCGCAAACGCATCCTCCTCCGCGCGAAAGGCTTCCGCGGCTTCCGTTCCAAGCTTTACCGCTACGCGAAGGACGCCGTCTACAAGGCCCGCCAGTATGAGTATCGTGACCGTAAGAAACGTAAGGGACAATTCCGTCGCCTCTGGATCCAGCGCATCTCCGCTGCCGTCCGTGCCGAAGGATTGACCTACTCACGCTTCATCGAAGGATTGAACGCCGCCGGGATCACTCTCGACCGTAAGATCCTCGCCGATCTCGCCGTGACCGACATCGCAACCTTCAACGGAATCGTTGAACAAGCAAAGGCCGCCCTCGAACAAAAGAAGGCTTCCTAAGTCCAAACGACCAACCTTTCAAATGGCCGCGCTCCCCCCGGGACGCGGTCATTTTTTGTGCGATGGAAAGTGGCTGTAATGCCCGCTTACCCACAACCAAGCCAAAGCGGGCTGGACGCCCGCTCTCCATAGTCTTGACCAATCCCCCCCTTTCCCATAACCAATTCCCCGCATGATTGAGCAAGCGACGCAAATCCAAGCCGAGGCCCTCGCCGCCGTGGAGGCCGCAAACACCGAAGCCACCCTCGAAGAGGCCCGTGTGAAGTTTCTTGGCAAGAAAAGCCCGCTCAATGCTCTCGCTGGCGAGATGCGTCATCTTTCCAACGAGGAGAAGCCCAAGCTCGGAGCCGCCCTTAATACTGCTCGTCATGCTATCGGCGCTGCCCTCGACACCCGCAAGCAAAGCCTGCAGGACGCTGCCGATGCCGCTTCCGTGGAAGGGCTCGACCCCTCCATGCCGGGCCGCTCCATCGCTACCGGTTCACTTCACCCTCTCACTATCGTCAAAGACCGCGCGATTCAGATTCTCCGCCGCCTCGGCTTCGCCCTTGCCGACGGTCCGGAAATCGAAACCGAGTTCCATTGCTTCGACGCCCTCAACACTCCGGCCGATCACCCCGCCCGCAACGACTCCGACACTTTCTATTTCGACTCAGGCAAGCTTCTCCGCACGCACACTTCCAGCGTGCAGGTGCGCACCATGGAGAAGCAAAATCCGCCCGTCAAAATTATCGCTCCCGGCTCTGCTTATCGGCGCGACGAAATCGACGCGACCCATCTCTCGGTCTTCAACCAGCTCGAAGGTCTCTATGTCGACAATGACGTCCGTCTCTCCGACCTCAAAGGCACTCTCGAATTCTTCTACCGCGCCATGTTCGGCGACAATACGGAAGTTCGCTTCCGTCCACACTTCTTCCCCTTCACCGAGCCAAGCTTCGAAATCGACGTGAAACTTCAGGTCAAAGGAGAAGCTCCCAAGTGGATCGAAGTCGCCGGTTGCGGCATGGTCGACCCCGCTGTCTTTAAAGCGATCAACGAAAGCCGTGGCGACACCGCCTTCGATCCCGCCGAACTTACCGGCTACGCTTTCGGCATGGGCCTCGACCGCCTCGCCATGATCCAATACGGCATCAAGGACATCCGGCTCCTCATCGAGAACGACACCCGCTTCCTCAGCCAGTTCGCTTAATCACAAAGGCTATTTTCGGGGCGGCTACGATCCCAAATGCCCGTCCATCGACGACGATTGTTCGTCGGATGGCCCCTTGTTCGTTCTATTGGTTTCTACCATTCTCTACTTTAATCCGCTCCCACCATGAAACCCCTTCTTATCCTCGCAACTCTTCTGATCGTATTCTCCGGGTCGACCCTCGCCACCAACAAGAAACCCAACATCGTCTTTTTCTTCATCGACGACATGGGCTGGCGAGCAATCAAGGTCCTCTCTGTCAATTCGGACCCCGTGACTTCGCTCCAAATTCCCACCCCATAAAAATACCTTTACTCGTCGAGCATCTCCTCACGGATTTTCTTATTACTCATCAGCTTATTCCGCTCGACATCGATATTATTTACCAGCGTTGCAAACTCGGCAATTTCACTCTCACGCAGAACCTTACGCTCCCGGTTTTGCTTCACAAATGTTCCTACTTTCAAGAAGGACATTAAAAATGGCTTCGTCCGCACATCAACGGCCAACTTCAATCGATCCAATCTGGCGATACTCTCCCAGAGTGGATCATCGAATCCAGGCGATGAAAAACTGCCATTCTTAAAAACCGCTCCAAGTTCCTTGGCCGCACCATCGATCTCTTGCAGCGAACCCACCAGCGACAAACGCTTGGGGCCCCGCTTCATTCCGTGGAGAGCAATGAGGCGGGCCGACTCGTGATGGGGAATTGTTTTTAAAATCGATTTGAGCTTCTCCCGCACCTTGGGATGTCCCGCATTCCCGGAGTTCTTCAAGACCGCTTTCTGGACCATCTCGAAGTCCGCAAAAGCTTGCGCCACTTCTTTCGACTTGGTCGCCCTGCTAATGGCCACCGCTTCCTCAAACTGAGAAACGGTAATAATCTGAATCTTAGCCACTGCCTCAATTCCGTGACTGACGTAAAGATCTTCCACCACAGATCGATTTCCCGCAGGCACGGAAAAGACGGTGCAATTCTTACGCATCGCCCCCCTAATCTTGGCTCCCACACCACCCACCGGGCGAACTTCTCCGGTCGCTGTCATGTCACCGGTTGCGGCAAATTGTTGATCGAGCGGATTCCCTGAGATGATAGCGTCGGCCATCAGGCCACAAGCAACAGCCGCCGAAGGTCCGTCTTTGGGGGTGTGTTTGTCTGAAAAACCAAATTCGATGACGTAGCCTTTCGGGATTTTGTCCCGATGCCTCACTCTCATCAGTTTTTCAACCTCCGCCGTGGCCGAAGTCATCATTTTCCCGACCCGTTGATTAAAGCGCAGCTGAAAATTCGATCCCCTGTCTTGAGCGGGAATAGCCGTGGCATTCATCTGGGTGGCGGTTCCGGCATAGGAACCATTGCCAAGGTCGACCACCAGCAGACCTTTCACCTTGGATTGCAACAGGGGTGGCTCTGCTCCAAACGCAACATGAGCCATCAAAAAAAGGAGACTGAAGAATCTCATCGATTCAGAGATTAACCCAGCTCTCTGCCAAGGCAAGAACCGTAAATTGTTCCTAAAGACCAAGTTCTTCGAGGAAATCACGCCGGACCTTTCGTCCCTCCAGAAGAGAATACATCTCCACATTGGGGTCTCCCTCCTCATATCCTTTATTGTAATTAAAAAGATGCTTGGGGAAATACTCAACAAATTGCTCTCGCTCTTCGTTGGTGAGACGCCCCCAAACAGAAAAATTAAGGGTTCGTGAGACCTTCTGCTTCATCTTGAGCGTCAGTTTCCGCCCGGATGACGCCCGCTGAACCTGCTTGTGGGTGAGCTGCTCGGGAGAAACCTCCACGAGATCGTGATGACTCAATCCCCATCCATTCAGGATGTCCTCCAGCGGCTGGGGACCTAGGTCAAGCTCGGTGCTCATTTGCAATTCGAGAAAACCTCTTAAGCTGACCGAAGACGCAACTCACCAAGGCCGCTCATCAAAGCACGGGTCTCACGACGCCAGCGTTTGAGGGTTTCGCGGGATGATTCCAGCGACTCGGAGAAACTTGTCTCAAATTCATTGATGTTCTCTTTGAGCTTCTCAATGAGCTCATTGACCTTGGCCACGGCGTGCTCGCAAAGAGTGCCGTCCTGAGCGGCTAATTCGGCCAGGCGAACTTCTGCTTTCCGTTGGGCTTCTTTCATCTCAGCAGCAACGATCTTGCTGGTCGCCACACGACGCAAATTGCTCACAAGACCAAGCTTATGGAGCAACATGATCGTCCACTTGGTTGGGTCAAAGTTCCAGGGTTTTACCCCGTTGCGGTAATCATGCTGAAACTCGTGATGATAGTTGTGATATCCCTCACCATAGGTCACGAGGGCCATGATCCAGCTGTCGCGAGCGGAGCAACGTGTTGAATAGGGCTGATTGCCAACGCAGTGGCAGAGCGAATTGATAAAGAAGGTTGACTGCTGCACGAGAACAACTCGAAGAGCGCCAACAACAAGGAAGCCGGCAAGAGCTCCAACCATGCCGCCCATCGCGAAGTAGCCAACGACGGCTGGGAAAATCAACCCTGCCACAAAGGCAATGAGAACATAGAACTTGTCTTGAAAACGAACCAAAGGATCACGACGAAGATCCTTCACATTGTCCATCGGCTGCTCGGCATCGAGTTTGAAAAGAATCCAACCAATGTGCGCCCAGAAGAAGCCCTTGGTAATGTCATAGGGATCCTCGTCGTGGTCGGTGTGCTTGTGGTGACGACGATGATCGGAAACCCAGTGGAGGACTGAGTTCTCAAATGCGCAGGCACCAAAAATCAGGGTGCCCAAACGGACAGGCCACTTGGCCTTGAAGGAAAGGTGAGAGAAAAGGCGGTGATAGCCGAGAGTGATACTCAGGCCGGTTGCAATCATGTAGAAGGCGAACATGCTCCACATGATCCAGTTAAGGTCATGCAAATACAGGAAGATCGGAGCGGCAATGACTCCCAGAGTGGTGATAACGAATAAGAAAGAGGTGTTGACCCAATTGACCCGGTGAAAAGGTATACGGAAGTTCATAACTGGCTTAGTTTTCCGGGCGAGGCCTACGCCTGCCCGGCGCGGGACTATAATCACTTTTACTCCAAAATTCCAGTCTCAATTTTAGCACTTCCCTCAAGACTTCATAGCAATAGGGAAATAACAATCTATAAATCAACAGTTTAAAAAAAATAACCCTAATGCAACCCCAACTCCGAAGTAGAAAAATGGGCTGTTTCCAACACTGACCCAAGATTTCTTATCAGACAGCCTCCCGAAACACGTATTACCCCCATAAATAGACAATCAATCGCCAACAACGCGTGGGTGGACAACCCGCTACCCCGCCGCGGGTCGGAGATTGGGCCATGATGATAACCCTTTACCCTGAGTCAGAGGGGCGCTCTAGGTAGAGGGCGCCACCACTTCGACGGTGGCCCATCTCCTCACTCTCGCTCGTGGTTACTCAGGAACATACTCCCCTCTCGATTGGTGCGGTACGAGTGGCCAGCGATCGGTCCGGAAGGGATAGGCCGGAAGCTCATTGCCGTTTAGCAAACTTCCATTGGGGAGATTGGATTGGGCGTAGCGAACTGCCTTGGGATTCGCCACCTCCCCGGCCCAAACTTCCAACTGGGCATCTTTCCCCTGCACCCCAAGCACTCTCGCTCGAGCAACGTGAAATTTTTTGTCCTCTCCCGCGATCACAAATCCCAGATCGGTATCCTTATTCAGGCGCAGCCCCAGGGCTGTTCCTTGTTCAAATGAGATGATCGCTTTGCCTTCCGCAAATTCAACCGACTGATAAACCGGCCCCCGCCATTCCAAGGCTTGGTCCGATCGCGGGCGCTTCACCCCATAAACTTCCGCCAAGGCCCAACGCGCCGAACGTTCCCCAACAGGGCGTTTATGCCTCGGATGAATGTTGCCATCGCTATTGGCATCGTAGCTTACAATCAATCCCGTCTCCGGCGTATTCTGCCAGGTGTGCAACTGCACTTCACGAACGACATTGGTGTGATGATTCATATCGTAGCTCATCGAACGCCGCGTGCTCCAACCGGCAATTTGAATTAAGCCCATCGGAAGTTTCTCATCTTGAAAAGCGCGACGCCAATCACTGACCACCGCCGGAAAAGTCTTGGGAAAAGGCTTCCATGATTCGCCAAAAGAATTGTTTTCGCCTTGATAAAACAAAGCCCCTCTCACTGTGAACGGGGCGATGGGCATTAAAGTCCCCCGATACATTGCTCCCGGATGCGCCTCCTTCGCTGGGTCGGTATAGTTCCTCGCATTTGGACGTCCGCCCGGAGCTTTTCCTCCTCTGGCCTCCGCTTCCTTCTTTGCCTTCTCCCAGATCGCCATGTCTGTCTCAAACCTCTTCTTCGCTCCTCCCTCGCCTCCGCCCTCCGTCCAATCCTGCAGAGCCTTTTGGTGGTCACTCAGATACGACTTCATTTCCTGAATCCCTCCCAGCGTTTCATTGGAAACCCAAAACTGCGCCATCGTTCCGCCCCACGAGGTGTCGATCAATCCCACCGGCACCTTCAGGCGCCGGCTTAATCGCTGCGCAAAATAATATCCCACTGCGGTGAACCGCCCGGCCTCCTCGGGCGTCGCCTTCATCCAACGGCCAACATGCTCCCCACCTTCCCCAATCGGAAAATCATCCTCAGTCTGTCCCGAAGCGATCTTGGGAACCCTGAGACAACGCACTGCCGGAGAATCAGCGGAATCAATTTCAACATCCGCATTTAAAGTGCCCGAAAGCGTCCACTCCATATTGCTCTGCCCTCCGCAAAGCCACACTTCACCGACAAGAACATCCTCGAAAACCTTCTTCTTATTCCCGCTGGTAATTTTCAAGTCACTCGCCGTAAAACTGGCCTTCATCGGCTCCAGCATAGCGAGCCATTCCCCCTGCGCATTGGCCGTCGCACTCGCCTTGCGATCACCAAGTTCAACCTCAACTTTTTTTCCCGCCCCGGCCCATCCCCATACCCGCACCGGCTTGTCACACTGCACCACCATGTGATCACCAAAAACATGCGGAACCCGCAATTCGGCAAACAAGGAGGAGACTCCCAAAAGAAAAATCGCAGAAAGCAAAAACCTAAAACGCATTCCTTACGCTTTCCATCCTCTACCTGATGTCAAACTTTTCGCTCCACAAGCCCTCGCCTGTATAGCATTTTCGGAGGGCTCCCGAAAAAGGAGCCACCAAAACCCAATACAATCTCGTGAGCCAAGCCCCCTCAAAACCAGAAGTTGTCCCGAAAAAATATCTTGCTGCCTTCATTCTTACGACCTGCTGCTTTGCGCTCTGGGGATTTGCCAACGACGTCACCAATCCGCTTGTGAAGGTCTTTAAAGAGGTCTTTCTCATCAACAACGCGGAGTCATCCCTCGTTCAAACGGCTTTTTACGGCGGTTACTTCACCATGGCTCTCCCGGCAGCATTCTTTATCCGGAAGTATTCCTACAAGGCAGCCATCATGATCGGCTTTGCACTCTACGCAATCGGCGCCTTTCTCAGCCTCCCCGCCAGCCTAGCGGCTAACTTCTATTTCTTCATTCTCGGACTTTACATTCTGACCTTCGGATTGGCCTTCCTTGAAACAGCCTGTAATCCCTACATCATGGCGATGGGACCACCCGAAACCGCTACCCAACGTCTCAACCTGGCCCAGGCCTTCAACCCCATCGGCACCCTCACCGGCATGTTGGTCATGACTTCTCTCATCGCACCCAACCTCGTCGTGACAAATTTCCGGGAGGAAGTGAAGGAGCAGAAAGTCGAAGCCACGCAGTATCTCTACACCGACGCTTCTCAGCTCCCCGAGGGGGCGGAACTGAAAGACGACAAAATCACTCTGGCCGACGGATCCGAAGTCACCTTCTACAAAGACGGCCTCCCGGATCATCAAAAAACCTTTGGCAAGCTCGACGGCAATGTGACCGATGCTCTTACCGCAATGCGCGCCACCAAGCCTGAAAAATTCAGCGAACTCCAACAGTCCGATCTGGGATATGTCCGCATGCCCTACCTGGCCATCGGAGGAGTCGTTCTTGGCTTTCTCATTCTGTTCTTCCTCACCAAGATGCCCAGCTTCAAGGACGACACTGAGAGGAGTTCCTTTCTGGGAGTTTGCAAACGAATCTGGAAGCGCCCCCATTTCCGGGAAGGCGTCATGGCCCAGGCTTTCTATGTCGGCGCGCAGATCACTTGCTGGACCTTCGTCATTCACTACGGCATGGAAGTGGCCCAACTCGATCTCGAAACAGCCGGCCTTTGGAATGTCGCTGCCATGGTCACGTTCCTCTCCTGCCGATTCATCTGCACCGCCCTGATGCGTAAACTCAGCCCGGGCTGGCTAATGGGAGTTCTTGCCGTGGTAGCAGTGCTCCTCCTGCTTGGA
The DNA here is from genome assembly GCA_002729295.1 of Verrucomicrobiales bacterium. GTDB lineage: Bacteria > Verrucomicrobiota > Verrucomicrobiia > Verrucomicrobiales > Akkermansiaceae > SW10. Next base: position 9,676 of record PBTU01000090.1, read on the forward strand.
GCGATCTTTCTCGAAAAAAAAGCCGGCCTCACCTGTCTGGTCGCGGTCTCGGCCTGTATGTCGCTTATGTTTCCCACCATCTATGGCATCGCCCTCCGCGGCCTCTCGCCCGAAGAGGCTGAAATCGGCTCCGCTTTCCTCATTATGGCCATCGTCGGAGGTGCCGTCCTCCCACTCATGCAGGGAAAATTCATCGACGAGCTGGGGATCAAGAACAGCTTCTGGCTCCCGGTCTTTTGCTTCGTCGTGATCGCAATCTACGGATTCCGAGCCTTCCGAAAATTCGAAAAAGAGCCTGCATAGACTTTGAAAGTCTCATTTTCACTCACCTTGCGTCCAAGCCCCAAAATCTTGACTTGCACCTTCCTCCATCAAATTCAAACTTCGGGCTAGACATGACACTTTATCCACACACTTCTCGCCGAACCGGCTTCACTCTGGTCGAGCTCCTCGTCACCATTGGCATCCTTGCCGTCCTTGCAAGTCTCGTGATTGTAGGCGTGCGCAAAGGCTTCCAGGCCGCAAATGCAGCCAAACTTACCGGCAACATGAAAAGTATCTACACCATCATGATGGATATCGTCAGTGAAGGCACCGAGACCGGATACCATCCTCCGGGAAGCTTTCCACCACATTCAGGTGTTCTCGCCGGTGAAATCGGAGCCTCATTTGTGTGGTGGGACCTTGTCGCGGAGAAGGCGGGATTTGCCGACCGTTCCAGCGGACGCTTCAAGTGGACCGAACCCTACGCCAGTACTGTCCTTCAAAACCCTCTCTCCAAAAAGAAACTTGGTGCCGGACTCACAGAATACTTCTCACTTTACGGAAACAGCGATGTCAGCCGTGGTGGATACACCTACAACGGAAATCTCGGGGGCAGAGCCACTCCAGACTCCAATGAGGAGGATGCCTTCCTCGTTCGCCAAATCGATGTCGAAGACGAGGCTACCACCATCTTTTTCGCCGAGTCGAATGATAACGATACCGGTGATGGCTGGGTATTTAAGACGATCCAACAAGTTCCACAGGGCAACTACAAGGACCAGGTCTACTGCTGCTTCCTTGACGGACATATCGAAACCATCAAAAACAAAGTCATCAGCCAGACCAAAGCGTTTAATTTCTACACCTCGGTCGAAGAAAAAGATTACGATAACCAACCGGGCGAAAACGAAAACGACTAGACTGCAGAACTACCACAAGATTACCGGGCACATTTCATAAAAGCCCGACCTATTTGGCATTGGGCCATGGAATAGTCACCCAAAGTGGATCTGAAACCGACCACTTGCACCCTATCGGAATTGCGCGAATCCTGAAAACCCATCCCCTTCGAAAGTAGTCTGCCGATGGCAAAAAAACGACGACCCGCAGGGACCGTCGTTTTGAAAATTTTACGTGATGGAGAGATTACCTCTTCTCCTTCTTCTGGTTAAATTCGAAGTGGAACATGCGACCGCCGTCCTGCTTATCGAGGCCAAATTTTTCGACGCGCTCTTGATACGCTTCGGGGACTGCGGCTTTATCGACATCAGAGTCGTAAGGACCTTCGAAAACGATTTCTCCATCGATATCCCGAATGACAATCTCACGAGCCCCGTCGCTCATGCGCATTTCCACACTTCCGTCCTGATCCTGAAACATCACCGAACCAGCTTGTTTCACACCAACCTTCTGATCCAGGAGATCGTCGAGCTTCAACTTCAGTTGCTGGGGTCCGTTCCCTCCATTCATGCCCCAGGCCTTTTCCACTTCCTTGAGAAGCTGGCGTTGGATGTCGAAATTAGGAATCATCCCAGGGTCCTCTCCAAGTTGACGCTCCAGCATTTTTTGTAAATCAGCACGCCCCCCATCTGCAGGAAAAGGATTCACGCCGTTCGCTTGCGGTGGTAAACCGACCCGCTCGGCCAACTTGATTTTTTGTTCGATCGGACGTCCCCGCCGAACGAGCTTGAGGGAAATTTCTTCGCCGGGTGCCTTGGCTTGCACGGCGGCTCTAAGATCATCCTGGGAAGTCAATTTCTTGTCATCGATAGTGGTCACAATATCGCGCTCGGTGAGTCCGGCGAGATCAGCCGGGCTATCCTTCAGAACGAAATTAAGCTGGAGTCCGCTTTCGAGATTCAAGTGCCATGCCAGATCCTCGTTAACCGGATCTCCGGAGACGCCAAGGAAAGCTTGCTTCGCCTCAAGAGGTCTTTTCACGGCGTCTTCATGAACGCCCTGATTGTTCTCGGGAACAATTTCGGCGGGAACAGGGGCTTTTTCAACAGGAGCCCCGCCGGGACGCTCAATTCCCTGGGCACCGCCAAGAACTCCTAGAAGAATCGTGAGACTAATTTTAGTGGTATATGAGAGTTGGTTATTCATTTGCTGGTTCAGCGTTGGATTTTAAAATTCTTGTTTAATCAATTTTCGCCGGAAGAAAAACAACTTCTCTCGTCGGTTGTTCGACGATCACTTGCTCGCCCTCCTTATTTTGAAAGTAGACCGTGTTGGTGGCATTCACTTCCATACAGCGAACAGCCTGTCCGGACTTCGTCCAAATTACTCCCACGTCATTGGTCGAGAGAATTTTGGCACGGGCATCACTGGGAGTGAAGGCGGCAGTCGAAATCCCGGCCCGGGTTTCACTCATTGACAAGGCCACGGAAGGATTCGCAGGAGGATTTCCACCACCCGAGATGAGAGCAACTCCGGCACCCATCACGGCCACGGTAGCCACCGAGCGCCACCCCAACCAATTGCCGGTTGGTGCCGCAGGCTCCTGGTTTAGAGGAACAATTTTTTCCTCAACGGGAACGTGTTCATGCCAGCGGGCCATCGCGCTATCCAGACGCGAAATCATATCGTCCGGCATTCCCAGCGGGGAAAGCTTCTTCAATTCTTCCTCGAGTTTGTTCAGTTCAGCATCCATGACATTTGGGGGTCGGGTTAAAGATCTCCATTTAAACGCGCGGTGGCGAGTTGTTTTCTCAATGCCTCGATTCCATAACGGTAACGCGAGGCGGCGGTATTGAGGGAAATGTCGAGAGCCTCGCCAATCTCGGCAAAGGTTCGCTCTCCCCAAAGTTTCATGTAAATGACTTCGGAAAATTTCTTGGGCAGGCCCTTGAGCCCTGCTTCGAGAATTTGACGGGTTTCGTCCATATTCTCGTTATTTTCGAAATGGGGCAGATCAATGTCCGATCCCAAGGTCTTTTTGTCTTCGACAACGAGTTCCTCCCGCTTGCGACGACGGTCTTCCTTACGGCCGAGGTCGATGGCCTCCCGCCGGATCTGGGTATAAGAGAAGGCGAGCCACGCTTGCTGATCCCCCACAAAGGTCCCTTCCTCAACTTTTCGTGACAATTTCACGACGGCGTTTTGCAAGACGTCCTCGGCATCAGCAATCGACCGGGTCTGCTGTCGGGCGAACAAAAGCAGCTTCGAGCCGTGCTCTTCGAGCCAAGGTCGAAAGCGCGAGGGCCGGGGTTTATTCGCTGGTGCTGGATTCACGGTCTGAGAGTTGGTCAAGGTGGAAGCGGTTCCTCTCACGGACTTTATCTGATTAATTTGCGAAAAAGTAGCCCGCTTTTGCAAGCGCTCAACCTCGATCCTGCAATAATGCCCTTCCGGTGGCAGATTTATTGATTTTCATCACCTCAGAGGGCGTTCCTTCGGCCACGACACGCCCTCCATCGTCCCCTCCCGTGGGCCCGAGATCGACCAAATGATCACAAGCTGCGACCACATCGAGATTGTGCTCCACCACCAAAAGGGAATGTCCGGCATCCCGCAATCTGAAGAGAACCTGTAAAAGAACCTGCACATCTTGGTAATGAAGACCTGTTGTGGGCTCATCGAGTATATACAATGCATTGCCTTTGGTCGCTTTGGAGAGTTCGCAAGCCAACTTGATCCGCTGGGCCTCTCCGCCTGAGAGAGTGTTGGCGGCCTGGCCTAATTTCACATAGCCTAATCCCACATCGAACATCGCATTCATGATGACACTCAACTTGGGCACGGCTCCAAAAAACTCCCGACCTTCCTCAACCGTCATCTCCAGCACATCGGCAATGCTTTTTCCTCGATAGCGGATCTCGAGGGTCTCCCGATTGTATCGCCGTCCGCGACAAGCTTCGCAATTGACCCAGACATCGGGGAGAAAATGCATGTCGATCCGGATCGCTCCCCCGCCCTGACATTTTTCACAACGCCCTCCTTTGACATTAAAACTGAACCTTCCCGCTTTGTATCCACGCTGACGGGACAGTGGAAGTTGGGAGAAGAGGTCTCTTACCAGGTCGAAGGCTCCCGAGTAGGTCGCAGGATTGGATCGCGGACTTTTCCCAAGCGGGCTTTGGTCCACAAAAATCACCTTTTCGAGGTAATCCATCCCCCCGATCTTCTTGTGCTTTCCTGGAAGATCTTTGGCTCCATGAAAATTCCGGGCCAGCGCTCGTTTCAGAACCTTGTTGATAAGGGTGGATTTTCCGCTCCCGCTCGGACCGGTCACTCCGACTAACTGCCCGAGAGGAATGGCAACCTCATCACCTTTTAAATTGTGCTCCGTCGCTCCGGTGATTTTGAGAAAAAAATCGGCCCGACGCTTCTTTCCTGCGACCGGGCTTACCGTCCGGCTCAACCACTTTCCCGTGGCTGAATCAATCTTCTGAATCTCTTCCGGCGTTCCCTGTGCCACCAATTGTCCGCCATGCGCACCGGCCGCCGGACCGATTTCGATCACCTGATCCGCGGCCCGTACCATCGCTTCGTCATGCTCGACCACAACGACCGTGTTACCGGCATCACGTAATTTCAACAACGCCCCGATCAGGCGATTATTATCCATCGCGTGTAGTCCAATACTCGGCTCATCGAGGACATACAAAACCCCAGCCAATCCAGAACCCAATTGGGTTGCTAATCTCACCCGCTGAAATTCCCCACCTGAAAGCGTTCCGCTCGCCCGGTCCAGGCCAAGATATCCTAATCCGACTTCATCCAAGAACGAGAGACGTTTGGCAAGCTCATTGATTACCCCTTTCATGACCACCCTGCGATCATCTTCCACATGCAGCTCACTCAACCAAACCCGAGCTTTGGAGATTGGCAGCTCACAAAAGCCATCGATTCCCAACTCACCCTCCCCGCTTGCTAACTTCACCGCAAGATACTCGGGCTTAAGTCGCTTGCCATCACACACCCGACACTCACGCGAAGTCATGTAGCGCCCCATATTTCGCTTCACGCCCTCGCTCTCGGTATCGCGAAACAAGCGCTCCACCTGACGACATACTCCCTCGAATTCCTTCTGCCAGGGCACCACGCGACCATCCTTTTCCCAATTTACGGTAATCTTTTTTCCCCCCAACCCAAAGAATAAAGCTTTGCGAAACTCTTTCGGTAACTTGTCAAACCGCTCATTCAGATCCGCTCCAAAATGAGCGGCCAGTGCTTCGATATGGAGTTGATTCCAACCCTTCTTTTTTGCCGAACCCTTTGTCCAAACCCTCACCGCACCTTGCGCCAAAGATTTACTCCGGTCAGGCACGACCAAAAAAGGATCACAAAACAATTCGGTCCCCAAACCATGGCAGGTAGCGCAGGCGCCGAGATGCGAGTTAAAGGAAAAATGACGCGCACTCAGCCCGGTCAATTCGAAACCCGTTTCGGGATTACGATAACTCGTCGCAAAGGCATGTTCATTCCACTCACGATCTCCTTTCTGTTGCGAGAGTGCACGCACTTCCAACCCGCAAATCCGCAAAGCGATTTCCACGCTGTCGGCCAAACGGGAATCCAAACCCTCTTTCACTACCAGGCGATCGACCACGATCTCCACCTCCCCACCTTCATCCGGCCAAAGCGATGCCGCTTCCTCCAATTCCACGATCTCTCCCCCGATCCGCACCCGCACGAATCCCTGCCGCTGCAAATCCGCGATCATCCCCGCGGCGTCACCTTCCGACCTCACCGGCGCCAGCAAAATAATCCGCGTACCTTCTTTGGACTCGCAAAGACTCGAGACAATGTCGGCCGTCGTCATCCGCTCAAGTTTCTCACCCGTCTCCGGATCGTGAGGAACACCGATCGCCGCGTAGAGTATTCGTAAGTAGTCGTGAATCTCGGTCACGGTCGCAATCGTCGACCGAGGATTCCTCGAGCCGGAACCTTGTTCAATCGCGATAGCCGGGCTGAGGCCCTCGATGGCATCGACCTCCGGCTTTTCCAGCTGATCCAAAAATTGCCGGGCATATGCCGATAAGGACTCCACATAACGACGCTGCCCCTCGGCATAAAGCGTGTGGAAAGCCAAAGACGACTTTCCACTCCCGCTCACTCCGGTGATCACAACCAGCTTTCCCCGGGGAATATCGAGATCAATCCCCTGAAGATTATTTTGCCGCGCTCCCCGAATCCGAATCACGGGAGTGATTACAACCACACCCGAACTGAATTACGCGCAAAAAATTTTCCAGACATTGCCTGTTTGAAGTGAACTGGCAACACCCCTGTTCGATTAAAATCCTCGACCTCCTCTTCACCTTTGTCTCACTCGCCGCCGGGAACAAACCCAACATCATCGACATTCTCTGTGATGACCTCAGCTACACCGACGCCGGGTTCCGGGTCGCCGGCATCATGTTCTGGCCAGAAAAAATCAAAGCCGCCCATACTGCTTCCCATGTGTGGGGAGAATCCAGAGAGTTCTTCATCGCCCTAGTCCCTGCATTCTGGCATGGAGATCCCATGCACTCGGAGTTCTTCGCACCCAAGACCTCACTCAAAATCTGTGGCGTCACCTCTTTGGGCGATGCCCGTGCTTTGGCCGACCTACAAGTGGATGCGCTCGGAATCAATTTCTGGCCCCCCTCCAAACGATACTGCTCTCCCGAACTAGCCCGCACCTTCGCCCCTGAGGTGAAAGGAAAAATCCTACGCGTGGGTGTCTTTGTCAATAATGCCCGACCGCTCGCCGAAGAGCTTTTCTACGAGGGACTCATCGACGTGGTGCAACTTCACGGGGATGAATCCCGCGAAGACATCGACTACTTCCTCGACCAAAACATTCCGGTCATCAGAGCAGTCAGCGCCAAGAATCTCCCAAACGATCCTCCCTCGGACAAAGATTTCGCCCTCCTCATCGACACCCCTGCAGGAAAAGACTACGGCGGTACCGGAAAAACATTCGACTGGTCCATCGCCCCTGAGTTTATCGCCAACCATCCGGAACTTCCCATCCTTCTCGCCGGTGGACTCAACCCAACCAACGCCGCCGAAGCCCTCGCCAGCGTCCAACCCGCCGCCCTCGACATCGCATCCGGAGCAGAAATCAGCCCTGGAGTGAAAGATTTCGATAAAATTAACTCCCTTATGTCGATCCTGCCATGAATCACGTTTTCCTTATCTTCCTCGGCGGAGGCCTTGGTTCGGTAGCTCGCTGGGGACTTTCCTTGGGCATCCAAACGCTTGCCAAAAACACCTCGCTCAAGAATTTCCCGATCGGTATCCTCACCTGTAATGTCCTCGGCTGCTTCCTTATCGGCTGCCTTTTCGGATTTTTGACCTCAAAAACGACCCCTCAATGGGTCATGCCGCTCCTCGCCACCGGATTCCTCGGAGGTTTCACAACTTTTTCAACTTTCGCCAAAGACACTCATTCCCTATGGGTAAACGGGCTCACATATCTCGCTTTTTTTAAAATAATTCTCTCGGTCACTCTGGGGGTCGCGGCGGTCTTTATTGGGATAAGAATCACTCAAAGCACTTAGAATCAGTTTATTTAAGGGTTTTAACTCATCAAAAAACAATATAAAAATTTTGTCGTATTTTGGTATCCTTTACATTAAACACTTCTAGACCAATTTCCGGCCAACTCAAGGGAACCACATTGTATGACGACTAACCGACGCCTCGCCGCTTGTATTGGCCTTCCTGCCTTGTTGCTCATTGCCCAGATTGCTGTAGCTCAAGAAGATCTTACTGAAGAAAAACCTGCTGAACCGGAAAAAACCGAGGAGCCCGCCTCTCCAGAGAAAAACACTCCTGGAAACCCGCCGCTTCCCGAGCCCAAGCTCCCCACCCCCAAAAATCCCAGCGTAACGCCAGGCGGGCCAGCCACCGATCCACCCGAAGTGGAAGTGCCCCTCGATGGTATTCCCATCGTTCCCGGAGTTCCTCTCCCCGAAGGCGACCCGCTCTTAACAACCACTCGAGATACCTCCATCCCTCGCTTGGCAGGCCCTGACGCCCCGGATCCGGAAATTCCCGGTCTTTTGATCAACGATGCGCCGCCTCTCCTCGACAGAAACGCCAATCAGGGCAGTGGAAGTTTGCTCGCCGAGGAGGCCGCCCTGAGTCGCCGAGATAATAACACCGAAGGACTCGTCCTCTCAATCGGAGTCGCCGAAAATTACTCATCCAACCTGGAGCTGGACGAAACAGATCACCTCTCAATTTTCTACACGAGTGTTGAACCTGGATTTTCCTACCGTTCTGCACCTAGTGGCGGTGCCTCCAATGTTCTGGCCTTTGACTACAACGCAGGATTCGACATCTACCACGACAGCGCAGTGGACGATGCCATCAACCATCGCGTCGCCACCATCCTCACTCACAACGGCGCGAAACTCACCGCAGAATTCACCGGTGAATATTTTCGCTCCACCGAGGCAAGTCGCTTCACAGAAACCCTTTCCAAGAACACCACCGCCTCGGCAAGACTCAATCTAAACTACAAGCTTAGCGCTAAATCCAAAATCTCGGCCTCAGCTAATTTCAGCCGCGCAGAGAGCGACGCTGGAGCATCCAATGTCAGCGACCTTTTCGGAGCCTCACTCAGCGGACTCTACATCTATTCGCCAAAACTGAGCCTGGGACCCTCGCTTCGTTTCGCGAAAAGTGAGTCTGACGCCACTGGAAGCATCTCTTCAGTCGCCTTCGGAGCAGATGCCCGCTATCGCCCCAGTCAGAAAATCTTTCTTCAGTCAACCTTCGGTGTGGAGAGTGTCGACCTGCCTCAGGATGGCTCGGAAACCAGCCCCACAGCTACTTTCAGCGCCCAATACAGCCCGAATCAAATCTGGAGCTTCAAGGGCGAAGTGCGTTACGAAGCAATCCCCATCAACTCCCGATCCAGCTCAACGATAGGTCGTCTCCCGGGCCAAGATCCGCTTGAGCGCCTCAGTGGCCCCTCCAGTGATGGAGACCAGCAAGTCAACACTTCCCTGAGTGCCAATTACACCCCGGGCAATGATTGGCGCGTTAACGCAACCTTCAACCACCGTACCTCGCCTTCAATCATCAACCCCGGCGAGAGCATCGCGGACTCTTCGATTGCCTTGGGAGTCTCGCGGAGCTTTGGTAAATCAGAGCTCAGCCTGCGCCTTTCAAACAGCACCACCGAGTTCGAGGGACTTGCCTTGGGAACCGATGGAACGGGCGGAGATCAGGAGTTTCAGCAGATCGCCCTCTACTACGACTACCCGGAATTGCTCAATGGTTTTGACCTCAACGCCGGAATTAGTTATCTAGAGAATACTGGCAGCAGGGAATATGATGAGATTGGTGTATCTGTCTCAGCAAATTACCGCTTCTAAACCATAAGCATCTATTCTTATTGTGAAAATCCACCTTGTTCACTTCCTGGCCCTTCTGGGCTTCTCCATTACTTCATTATCAGCACAGGAAGGAACGGACGGGGGCGGTGAGGATAAAAAGGCCGCAATTGCGGAAGCAAAGCCAGCAACCAAATTCAAGCCCTCCAGCAACTATCGCCTCAAAGGCGGAGACCAGGTACAACTCATCGTTTATGAAGAAGAAGAGCTGAATAAAACGACTACTCTGTCCCCGACGGGAGAGGCCTCCTTCCTTCTCATCGAGTCAATTAACCTCAGTGGATTGACCCTCGCTGAAGCCGCAGCAAAAATTGAAACCGCATTTAAGCCAGACTACCTCAAAAAACCCAAAGTCACTCTTGATCTCATCACAGCGGCCGACGCAAGAGTCAGTGTGAGTGGTGCAGTTGTCTCGGCGGGACAAATTGGGATTACCCAGGGGGGAACACTCGACATTCTGGGCGCCATCTTACGAGCTGGCGGCCTGAGCAAGGAAGCGGATAAATCTAAAATTGTTGTCACTCGAGGAAAGGATCGCAAGGTCTATCACTTCGACGCCCTTTCTGAACCGGGAGCTGAACCCGTCATTCTCCAGAATCACGACAACATCGATGTCCGCATTCACCCACACGCTAACAAATCTGTCCTCGTCATCGGGGAAGTTCACAGCCCCATAGATATCCCCTTCCCTCTCGACTCATCGCTGACAGTCGGCGTTGCCATCGGTCGTTGCGGAGGGACAAAAACCACCGCCTATGCACCAGGCATCACCATTCAACGAGACGGAAAAACCCTCTACCTCAATGCCGGCTCCAAAACAAAATTAGCACCCGGTGACGTCCTCAAGGTCCCTCCCAATCCCTACATCGGTAAATTCGTCACCGTCACCGGGCAGGTCAACACTCCCGGCCAAGTTCCTTTTGCCACCAATGGCAGCCTCAACATTGCAACCGCCCTCACCTTAGCCGGGGGAAAAACCCAGATCGCCGACCTCAAGAAAGTCTCCATTCTTCGCACCGTGAACGGCAAGCCCACTACCTACAAAGCCGACGTTCGCGCCATGCTTGAAGGTGCACAAAAAATGTTTTACTTGAAAGCGGACGACATCGTTATCGTCGGAGAACGCCTCTTTTAACACACCCTATTCCTCAGAATCACACCCACTAAAAACCATGGCCAAACTTCGTAGTGCCCCAGGACCCGTCGACTCCTATTACCAGGAAACCAAGGCGGACATTAAAAAGTCCCCGGGCGTGTTCGACCTTGCCTATCTTCTCCCCCGCCTGATCGCGCGCTGGCATTGGATTCTTATCGGCATCCTTCTGGGTGTCGTCCTTGGAGTGATCAACATCCGGATGAGCGTGCCGGAGTACCGCTCTACCGCCACCGTTCGAGTCAAAAGCCAAAACTCCGGCTCCATGGGCAATTCCAGCGAATCCGAAGATATTGACCTCCAAGGTCTTGAAGCAGTAGAAGATATTCGAAGTGATTTTGATCGAACCGAACTCTTCCTCGCCGTCGCCAGCGACCCCACTGTCCGTAATTTGGCCAATCTAATCCCACCCGACCCACCCAGTATCATGGGAATTTTCACAGCCAAGGAACCCGTGAAGAAGAAGGTCTTTGCAGACGCGCCGGAGCCGGAACAACTTTCCGGAATGATCAGCGGATGGACCAGCTCGGAGGTCCGCCGCGGACTCCGTCTGATTGACATCTCCGTAAATCACACCGACCCTGATGTGGCGCAAGTCATTGCCAATCAGATCGTAAAGCAATTCATCAATATTAGAGAGGGAGTAAATGAGGAAGGCAAAAAATCAGACCTCCAACACCTTCTGGCAGCGGCTAAAGAGAGAGAATCGGAGCTCGAAACCGCCCGTCGACGCGCCGGGAGCTACACCCCAGCTCTCGAGGCCGAAAAGGAAATGGCTGTTGCCGAGAAAGCCGTTCAGGACCTCTCCATTCGCTACGGTCCGAAACATCCAAAAATCATTTCCGCAACCGACCACATTGACCTCAAAACAAAAATTCTTCTCAGCGCGATGATGGACGTTCTCTCTAATGATCTCGAAACCGATTACTGGCGGGGCTTCCAAGATCAAATCGACGACATCAAAAATGAAGAAAATTTCAGGGAACTCCGAAATGCGATGAAACTCCGCGCTTCACTCCTAACCAACAGTGTTGAAACCAAAAACGAACTATACAACACCCTCCTCTCGCGAGTCGGTGTTCTTAAAACAGATGCCGAAGGGGTTGAGGCGGAAGTCATCAAGCACGAGGATGCTCCCCGGGCCTGGGCTCCCTTCTCCCCAAACCGAAAAAAGATCATGGTAAAAACCACCATGCTTGGACTTTGCGGCGGACTCGCTCTCGCCTTCATGTTTCAGTTCGTTGACAACAAGATCCACGGTGTTGCCGATATCGAACAGACCTTCGGCATCTCTATCCTCTCGGCGATTCAGAAACTTCCCCCCGAAGAAGAACTACTCAAGGAAATGGAAAGCATCCGCGATCTGCCGGTCTCAATGAAACACATCTGCCCCACCCTCGCTGTGCCTGGATGGAAAACCGACTTCGTTCACTCGGAAATGTTCCGCGTTCTCCGCGCGTCAATCTCTCTTCTTGGGGATACCAACCAGCGGAAGATCACCATGATCACCTCTTCCGTTCCCGGTGAAGGTAAAACTTTCTGTGCCGCCAACCTTGCCCTGGCCTACGCCAAACAGGGAACCCGCACCCTCCTCGTCGACTTCGACCTTCGTAAACCGGCCGTCCACAAGATCTTCAACGAAGAACGCGCCGCCCGACCCGGCATTGTAAACGTCCTCAATGGAACCGCCGCCGCCAACCAGGCCATCACCGTCTACCCCGGTCTCGACACTCTCTCGGTAATCTATTCCGGACCGAAGTCACCAAACCCGGGCGAACTTCTAGAGCCAGGACGCCTGAGAGACCTTGTCGAAATGTTCTCCTCCAACTTCGATCACATCGTGATTGATAGCGCACCGCTTCTTCCAGTGCCGGATACCCGAATCCTAGCTCCACTGGTCGATAACCTCGCCCTGGTAATCCGCGCCGAACACACTCCGGTAAAAAGCATTCAAAGGGCCTTCGATATGCTCGAAGACGATGGCGTTTTTTCATCCGGAGTCATCCTCAACGACTTCACCGAAAACCGCCTTCAGGGTGGCAAGTATGGATACGGTTACGGTTACGGCCACTATGGCGACGACACCTAAATCGTTCAGCTTTCGGAGATCACCCAATTTCTCCCTCATTATTGGATTCCCAATGCTAAAGTTTTCATGATAGTCTACCCGAAGTGATCAATGGCCGCCCCTTCTTTGATTCGCCAAACTTCATTTCGCAGACATGCAAACTATCCTCGAAGCCGGACGGGCTGAAAAAAACTACTGGCGCGATCTCTGGCGCTACCGGGAACTTTTTCAGGTCCTCGCATGGCGCGACCTCTCGGTTCGATATAAACAAACGGTCATCGGGGTCGCTTGGGCGGTCGTGCGGCCCGTCCTCACCATGCTCGTGTTCACCTTCGTCTTTGGCACGGTCGCGAATCTTAAAAGTCATGGCTCCGCTCCATACGCCCTCATGGTTTTTGCGGGACTTCTCCCGTGGCAGTTTTTCTCCACCGCGCTCACCGACTCCTCGAATTCCCTCACCACAAACGCCAACCTGATCTCCAAGGTTTACTTCCCCCGCCTCATTGTCCCGACCGCCACCATCGTGGTCGCCTTTGTCGACTTCACCATTAGCTTTGTCCTTCTGCTGGGCATGATGGTCATCTACCAATTCGTGCCGCCGTGGCAGATCATTTTCATCCCGGCATTTGTCGCGCTTTGCTTTCTGACCTCACTCGGCCCCGGACTTTGGATCACTTCTCTCAACGTAAAGTATCGCGACTTCCGCTACGTCATCCCTTTCATCATTCAATTCGGCCTCTACCTCACCCCGGTCGGCTTCACCAAGGAAGTCATCCTTGCAAAAATTCCGGAGAATCTTCACTTCGTCTACAACATGAATCCCATGGTCGGCGTCATCGATGGCTTCAGATGGTGCATCCTTGGCGGCCCTCCCCCGTTCCTTGAACCCGCCTTCCTCATCGGAATTGGCGTCACCATTTTTATGCTCTGGCTGGGCATCCGACAATTCCGTAAAATGGAAAAAACGTTCGCCGACCTGATCTAATGTCCGACCCCATCATCAAAGTCGACGGACTCGCCAAGCGTTACCTCGTCGGCCACCAAAGCGAACGCGAACAATACCAATCGCTGCGCGATACAATCGTCCGCAGCGGCAAAAACTTCCTTCGCAAAGCCGTCGACATGGCGAAAGGCCGCCAGATTCTGATGGGAGATGAAGTCGAGGAATTCTGGGCCCTCAAGGATATCTCCTTCGATGTCTCGGAGGGCGAGGTCCTTGGCATCATCGGACACAACGGAGCCGGAAAGAGCACCCTTCTCAAAGTCCTCTCCCGCATTACAGAACCCACCGAAGGTCGGATCACTCTTAACGGCCGCGTGGCCTCTCTCCTCGAGGTCGGCACCGGCTTTCACCCGGAACTCACCGGCCGCGAAAACATTTTCCTCAACGGAGCCATCCTCGGCATGACCAAAAAAGAAATCCGACAGAAGTTCGATGAGATCGTCGACTTCGCCGGAGTTGAAAAATTCCTCGACACTCCAGTCAAGCGATATTCCTCCGGAATGTATGTCCGCCTCGCTTTCGCCGTCGCAGCCCATCTCGAACCGGAAATCCTCATTGTCGACGAAGTCCTCGCCGTGGGTGATGCCAGCTTCCAAAAGAAGTGCCTCGGCAAAATGAAGGCCATCTCCAAGGAAGGCGGCCGCACCGTCCTCTTTGTGAGCCACAACCTCTCGGTGATCCAGACCATCTGCCAACGATGCATTGTCCTCAAAGGAGGCCAAATCGACACCATGGGACCTTCTGCTGAATCAGTCGCCAAGTATCTCGAGGCACCCAGCGACACCTTCTGGAAACGTGAAGGCTCACCCAAGACCGATTGCTATTTCGAAGAGGCCCGCATTTCCGTGGAAGGAGAAGAGTCACAGAATCCTATCATCGAAATTCGCACTAAAATCACCAACGAAAAGACCAAGAATCTGGCTTTCGAAGTCCACCTCTTCAATGCCGCCGGTGAAGGAATTGCCCTCGGGCTTCTCGGTTCGGTCGATCCCATCAAGCTCCCCGCCGGAACGGACGAGCACATCTGGCGCTTCCCCGCCCACAACCTCGCGACTGGCAGCTACACGGCCGCCCTCCGACTCAACATACCCGGCGTCGAGGTCTTCGACGAAATTTGGCAAAAGCTTTCCTTCGATTTTCAGGCTCCACCTCAGGCCATCCACTCCTATCGTATCGCCCAATCATGGGGCCACGGATCCTTCACACTTGATCTGGAAAAAGTGTAAAACCGGGGAATGAAAATTGCACTCGTCAGCTTTGAATTCCCCCCGGCTATCGCCATTGGAGGTATCGGCACCTACGCGTGGGAAGCTGCCACTATGCTCGCTCAAGGCGGCCACGAGGTCGAAGTTTTTTCCGCTGGAAAAAAAGGCCCCGAACCTGCTGAAGAATTTGGGATTAAAGTTCATCGCTTCAATGAAGATGACCGGGAAACATTCCGAAAAGCCATCGTTCCTACCTTCTCACAATGCCATAAAGAAGCTCCCTTCGACGTTCTCGAAAGCCCCGAGCTCGGGATGGAGGGACGAGAGGTCGCCAAAAAATTCCCCAACCTTCCCTGCGTCGTCAAACTCCATACTCCGGAGTATCTCCTCGGTCAAATCGGCTGGGAGGAACCCACGCTTCTGGAAAAGCTCCACTTCACTCTCGGTTGCCTTCGCAAAGGCAAACTGGCCTTCCTCGAAAAGCCATCTTTCGAGCCCGAGTCCGACCCCGAATGTCTCTGGACGCGAAAAGCCGACGAGATCGCAGCTCCCAGCTCGGCCATCGGAAATCGCCTCGCTGAAGATTGGTTTCTCGACAAAGAAAAAATCTCCTTTTTCCCCCTCCCCATGACNCCCTCGNCTGAACTTCTATCGCTCGAACCCGCGACCGAAGCAAAGACCATCGGCTTTCTTGGTCGCCTCGAACCTCGCAAAGGAGTCCTGGAAATGGCTCGCGCCATTCCCTCCATCCTACGCAAAGCCCCGGAAACCCGCTTTCGCTTCATCGGCCCGACCTGGAATTACAAGCAGAGCGACATGGAGACTTGGATCCGAAAAAACTTCGCCTCCTCACTCCACGCCATCGACTTCGTCGGCGCCATCGGCAAAGAGCAGCTCGCTGACGAATTTAAGAAATGCGATGTCATGCTCTTCCCCAGCCGCTGGGAAAGCTTCGGCCTCGTCTGCCCCGAATCAATGTCCGCCGCCCGCGCTGTCATCGGATCTTCCTTGGGAGGGATGGCCGAAATTATCGTCGATGGTGAAAGCGGCATTCTTGTGCCACCCAAAAATCCCCCAGCCATCGCCAAGGCCGTCCTCAATCTCATCAACAGGCCGGAACGCGTTATAACACTTGCCATAAATGGTCGGCAACGCGTACTCGATTTCCTCAGTCACGAAGGTATTCTACCTCTTCAAATCGCCTCTTATGAGCGAGCCATCTCCGCCGCCAAAAAACGTAACGCATGAAAATCACGGTCGTCATCCCCACCTACAATCCAAACCCTAAGTTCTTCGAAAGAACGGTTCAAGGATTGGAAAAACAGACCCTCGACAAAAAAGAATGGCAGCTCCTAATCATCGACAACGCCAGCACAAGGCCTCCCGATCAAAAATGCCTGACCTATCTCGAAAATGCCCGCGTCGTCCGGGAAACAAATCTCGGGCTCACCCACGCCCGCCTGCGTGCAATCAGGGAGGTCGACACCGAATTCATTCTCTGGGTCGACGATGACAACATTCTCGAACCCAACTACCTCGCCGACGCTCTCGAGATTTTCAAGACATATCCTCATCTCGGCTCCATCGGTGGCCCTGCCATTCCTGAATATCAGGAAGATCCCCCCGAGTGGTTCGAGCCCGGCCTTGCTCCTATCGGCTGCCGTGATCTTGGCAACAGTATGATCATGACAGGATGGGATACTGAAAATCCCACCTACCCCGATTGTGCTCCGATCGGAGCCGGCATGGTTACTCGCACCGAAGCGATCAAAGAGTGGGACAAGGCCGTAACCGGTGACAAATTCCGCCTCGCCCTCGGCCGCACCGGCGACGCCCTAACCTCAGGCGAAGATAACGACATCAATCTCGTCATTCTTCGCAATGGTTGGAACGTGGGATACTTTCAAAAGCTCAAACTGACCCACTTGATTCCTCCCGGACGCCTCACTTTAAAATACCAACAAAACATCAAACGCGTCAGCTTCCGCGATTATATCCGCGTTCTCGATATTCACGGCATCCGGCCTTGGCCCGCTATCCCCGTGTGGACTGTCAAACTCCGCAAGCTAAAAGCCTACTTTAAACTCAAACCAAGGAGCAGCCCTGGCGCCAGCATCCGATGGCATGGCACCTGCGGCCAATTCGAAGGCCAGGCTTCACTCTCCAACAAGTAAATTTCCATGTCCGCATTTCGCACCTTTCTCAGCCAAACCAAGACCGCGCTTTATCGCCGTCCCAAAGACGAGTTGGCCCGTATGGTCCGTTGGGGTCCCAGAGCCTACCTCCGCCTCGATGCCTGGAAACGCGAAATGGAGAAAAGCGCCTGGGATCTCAAACCAGTCGAAGCCACCTCCTCCGAACCCCCTCTCGAAATCTGGTTCCTTACCGGAAAAGACTTTTGGTATCAAAGCGCCTTCTGCGCCTGGACCCTCGCCCACCAAAGCGGACGCGAAATCTCAGTCTCCCTCGTCGACGACGGAACTCTCAGTGACAAACACGAAGAGGGAATCCGTCGCCTCTTCCCCAAGGGCACCACGGTGAGAAAAGAGGAGATTAACGATAAAGTGGAAAGCCTTCTCCCGATCGACAAATTCCCCGTCCTCCGCCAACGCTGGATCGATTACGTAAACATTCGTAAACTCACCGACATCCACCTTGGCTCGACCGGAACCAAACTCGTTCTTGATTCCGACATGCTCTTCTTCGCCGAACCCTCCGAAATGCTCGAATGGTGGGACCAAAAAAACAGCGACGAACTTTGCCTCATGACCGACTGCGAGGAATCCTATGGTTACTCCCGTCCCGTGATGGAAAAGCTCACTGGAGCCACAATACCCAAACTCCTCAACGTCGGTGTCTGTGGAAGCTCCAGCGATTCGATGGACTGGGAAAAACTTGAGCACTGGAGCGCCTCTCTACTCGAGGCCGAAGGTACGTCCTATTACCTTGAGCAAGCACTCGTTGCCATGATGGCTTCCGCGCAATCTCACCGCGTGATGCCGGCCGAGAGCTATATCACCTTTCCTGATCGCGACACTGTCTTAAATAAAGGCGGCATTCTCCAGCACTACGTTTCCGACAGCAAACCCTCCTACTTTGGCAACGCCTGGAAACTGGCTACATCGTAAAATCATGAGTAATCCAAAGGTCTCTATTTGCATCCCCTGCCACAATGCCGGGGACTATTTGGAGGCCACTCTTGATTCCCTGCTCGCGCAAACTTACGACAACATCGAAATCATCGTTACCAACGACGCCTCGACCGATCAGAGCAAAGAGATCCTCGATCGCCACGAAAAAGATCACGGCATCATCGTCGTCACCGAACAATGCGGCAGTGCCGCCAAATCCCGCAACCGCGCCCTGCGCGAAGCGAGCGGTGATTACATCAAATTCTTCGACGCCGACGATCTCCTCTCTCCCGAAATGGTAGCCAGTCAAGTCGCACGCCTCGAGGGCACAACCAACTCCATCGCTTCTTCCGAATGGGGGCGCTTTTACGACGACGACCCCAGCAGCTACCAAGCCAATCCCGAAGCAGTCTGGTGCGACATGAAAGGCCCGGACTGGCTGGTCGAAGCCTGTGCCAACGCTCGTCCCATGATGCAGGCCGGGATGTTCCTCATTCCAAAATCCATTCTTAATGCCACCGGCGGCTGGGATGAAGAACTCACTCTCCTCGACGACTTTGAATTCCACGCTCGCATCTTTGGTCATTGCGACGATATCCTCTTCGTCCCCGACGCCATCCTTTACTACCGCTCGGGCATGGCTGGTAGCCTTTCCCAAAAATCCGACCGCATCGGCGCCGAATCGGCATACCACTCCTTCTCGCGGGGCGCCGATCATTTCCTTGCCAAACGCGATGACGCCGCAGCAAAAAAATCCGCCGCCGCCATGCTACAGGACTTCATCTACACCTTCTACCCCGCCCACCCTGACCTTCTCACCAAGGCCGCCGCACGCGTCTCCGCCCTCGGCGGAAGCGCTCTCGAACCGGACGGTCCGCCGAAATTTCAAAAGCTTCGCAAGCTCGTCGGCTGGAAGCTCGCCCGGCGCATTGAATCGGCCACCAACAAATTTCGTCACGCCTCATGAACCTGCAATTTCCCGACAAGATCGCAAACTACCGCCGTCTCCCTTGCCTCGACGGGCTGCGCTGCATCAGCGTCCTGCTCGTTCTCATTGCGCACTCCGAAGACGTCTCCCACTACCCCGCCGCATTGGCAAAAATTACGCGCTGGGTTCCACCCGGCACAACTGGTGTGCAAGCCTTCTTCGTCTTGAGCGGATTTCTCATCACCTTTCTCCTGCTGAAAGAGAAACTTAAACATGGCAACGTCAGTCTGAAGCTTTTCTACGTTCGACGCGCACTCCGCATTCTCCCCGCCTACGTCGCCTTCCTCATCATCATTGGCATCATCGCAGCCTTTGCACCTCTCGCTATCTCCGGATCTAGTTGGTTCGCCCTCATCACTTACTTGGTCAACTTCATGGAGGTTCCTAAAATCGCCGAACACGTTTGGAGCCTCTCAGTCGAAGAGCAATTCTACCTTCTTTGGCCCTTCCTCTTCTGGCTCTTCCTCGTCAAAAGCGAACAAACCCGCAAAGCTTTTTACGTCCTTCTCATTCCCGTCGTTCTCGGCCCCATCTGCCGACATCTTGGCTCACTCGACGAACACTCCGTCCTCTTTGGCGAAAAGTCCTTCTTCACCCACTTCGATTCCCTCGCCTACGGCTGCCTCCTCGCTTTCGCCTTCGGCTTCCGTGCAAAGTGCGTCGAAACCGTCATGGAAAACAGAAAGTGGCCCGTCTTCATCGGAGCCCTTCTCCTCATCTTCATTCCGCACCTTCTCATCGTGGTCGAAAAGCTTGAGGTGATCACGACTCCCCTCGCGAGTAGTTTCAGCGCCTTTGGCATCGCGCTACTCGTTGGCTTCGTTCTTTTCCATCCGCGTTTCTTCGCCGTCTCCTGGCTGGAATGGAAACCCGTCGCCCTCATTGGGGTATGGTCCTACTCAATTTATCTCTGGCAACAAATCTACTGTAGCCCACCCGAGAGCTACGGATTCAATGGCTCGCCTCGCTTCCTCGTCTTCCCCTACTGGCTGGCCCCTGTCTTCGCCACTTCCATCACCTCCTACTACCTCGTTGAAAAACCCTTCCTTCGTCTCAAAAGCAAAGTCGGTACACGCAAGTAATCATGAAGGGAAAGAAAGTCGCACTCCTCACGCTCCAGCATTTTTCCAACGCTCCACGGGCGCAAAAGGAGGCAGGCTCGCTGGCAAGAGCCGGGGCCGACGTGACCGTTTTTGGAAGCTGGTGGAATCACGAGCGCGCTCAAGAAGACCTCGCCCTCGCTGAGCGCCTCGGTATCACTTACATCCCACTCATCGATCTCCGAAATTCTCCTCTTCGATTGCGAATCAAAGGAAAAATCGCACGCGAAGCCTTCAAGCGCTTCGGCATCGTCCTCCCCGAGGTCTACGGCCTCAGCGCCCGCGCAATGATTCGCGAAATTAAACGTCTCAAGCCCAACCTCACCATGGTTCATTGCGAGCCCGGACTCTGGGCCGGCCCTCGCTTGATCAAAGCAGGATTCAAAGTTGGCATCGATTTCGAGGATTGGTTCTCCGAAGACCTCCTTCCAGAAGCCCGCAAAGAACGCCCGGTTGAAGCACTCGCTACAGGCGAAAAATACATGCTGAAAAATGGGGCAGTGAGCTTTGCGACCACCGAAGCCATGGCCGCCAACCTTTCCAACTGGGCCGGTCTTGACACGCCGCCCACGAGCATCCCCAACACCTTCCCTTGGGCGGACTCGCCGAAGGAAGACATCAACGCCGACAAACGAGATCCCGACTGCGTTTCCTTCTATTGGTTCTCCCAAACCATTGGACCGGGACGTGGATTGGAAATCCTTGGTCATGCACTCAGTAAAGTGAGAGGTAATTGGCAACTCCACCTGCGCGGCACTCTACGAGACCGACAGGATTGGTTCGAGGAAACCTTTCCGGAAAACATCCGCGATCGCGTGATCATTCAACCCATCGTCCCGAACAGGGACCTCCCAATCCACAGCGCAAGCCACGACATCGGATTCGCGCTGGAAGATCCCTTCTGTAAAAGCCGCAACCTTACCGCGACGAATAAGATTTTCGAATACATGCGCTGCGGTCTTGCCACCATCGCAACCCGCACTTCAGGTCAGAGTGAAGTTTTGGACAAAGCCGAAGGCGTTGGGTGGATTATCGAACCNAACGACGANGACGCTCTCATCGAACGCATTCAATTCTGTCTCGANCATCCCGACAAAGTAGCCACCGCCAAATCACTCGCGANAGAAGCCGCGGCGGGAGTCTGGTCCTGGGAAGCCTTCGAACCCATCTTGGTAGAAAAGATCTCCCAAGCTTTATGAAGGTCCTCATCATCTCACCCCACTTCCCTCCGACGAATGCGCCGGATATGCAGCGGGTGCGCATGATTCTTCCCTATCTCGCCGATGCCGGAATAACCGCCGAAGTCCTCGCCGTCAATTCCGCTCAGGTCGCCGCGCCGGAGGACCCCTGGCTCGTCGAAGGACTTCCCGACGACATCCCCATTCATCGCGTCAACGCGCTCGATCTATCCTGGCGCAAAATCCCGGGCTTAGGCACCCTGAGCCTTCGGGCAAAACGCGCCCTCCGAAAAAAAGGCGATGAGCTTCTCAAAAACGGGGAATTCGATCTCGTCTACTTCTCCACTACCCAATGGACCGTTCATAGTATGGGCCCACGCTGGAAAAAACGGTTCGGCGTTCCCTTCGCCATGGATTACCACGACCCATGGGTCACCGATTACTATCGCGAGAACCCACAAGTCAGGCCTCCCGGTGGGCCACTCAAGTACTGGCTCTCCCAGCGACTCAACGTATTCCACGAACCTCGGGTCATCGCCCAGTGCATTGGAATAACCGCGGTTTCCCCCGCCTACCCCAAGCAACTTGTCAAACGTTACGGCAAGGTTCCACCCTCCATCATTCTTCCCTTTCCAGGTGATCGTCGTGACCTCAGCCGGGTTACCGATACCAGACAGAACCTTTTCGATCCGAAGGACCAATTCACCCACTGGGTTTATATCGGAGCCGGGGGCGCTTACATGGAATCCTCCGCGCGAGGCATCTTCGAAGCCATTCAGGATCACCCAAAGAAAGAACAACTTCGCCTTCACTTCATCGGCACCTCTTATGCTGGAGCCGGGCGCGGAAAGAAATCGATCGAACCACTTGCTGCGAACTACGGCTTAGCGTCCATCGTTCACGAATCACCCGATCGTATTCCCTACTCAACCGCCTTGAAGTGCCTCCTTGATGCCGACGCTCTGATTGTTCCCGGTTCCAACGACCCCGGCTACACCGCCTCCAAAATCTATCCCTATCTTCTTGCCGGACGCCCCATGTTGGCCATCTTCCATCAAGAAAGCTCCGTCACTAAAATCATGAACTCGGTGAATGGAGGAACCATCGTAAACTTCGACTCCGACACCTCGACCAAGCAACTCGCCGAAAAGATACGCACTACCGCCTTCGATGAAAATGGCGACATCCGGAAAGTCCCTCTCGATGAGAAGGCCTTCATTCCCTATGATGCGAAGTCACAAGCTCAGAAATTGGGCACCTTCTTCAAAACCTGCCTGAAGGAATCCGCATGAACCAAGCTCCTAGAAAACGCCGCGCCCGCCGGGTGGAACCCGTCAATGTGAGCTTCGTTGAGGCCACCTATGCGGACACCTCGCACCAGGCCCGCGGCTTGTTTCGGGGCGGATATTACGCCCTTCTGATCATCAGCATTCTCGGCCTGGCCACCCTCGTCATGACTTACGCAGATTACGCCCTGCCCTATGTCATGATCGTGGCTCCGGCGATCTTGGGGTATCGCTATTGGCTGAATCAAAACCGCAACGGCCTTCCAATCCTCCCCATTTTTCTCACCCAGCAGGGCCTCGTCTATACCTTACCTCTTTTCGCCTATCGTCACGAGATCCCCAGTAACTACGAGCAAGTCCTCATCACTTCGGCTCTCATTACCGGGATCTTTTTCGCCTGTGTGATGGGCGGGTGGCACTTCGTCATCAATCGCGGAGAACGGACCCCCTCGAAATTTGACCTGTCGCTGGGCAAAGGACAGGATGCGGAAGTCAAGTGCTTCACCCTCGCCTGGGGCCTCTTGGTCCTTGCGGTCTTGTTTCACTTCGGTTCACGAACCGGCCTGATCTGGAGCCTTCTCCCGCCTTCACTCCAAGGAGTCTTCCCTATCTTGCGAACCTTCGCCTCCGCCGCGGCCATGTTGGGCGCACTCCTCGGAGGACTCGTTCTGGGGAAAGTTTCCGAACCCGGAAAAAAAATACTCTTCTGGGTCCTGGTTCTAATAATCTGTCTCTTCTCAATGGTCGACGTCTTGATTTCGGCCGCCAGCAGCATCGTCCTCGCCTCCATCGTGGGCATGGCTCTGGGAAAAGGAAATCCTCCGTGGGGACTCCTCGCAGCAACTCTGGGAATCGTCGGATTTCTCAATCAGGGCAAAACCGATATTCGGGAGCGCTACTGGGTTCCGGGAACTCTTGAGACCCAGCTTAATTTTCAAGATCTTCCTCAATTCTATCTCGACTGGATTGAGACCAGCAGTGAAACATTTTTCGGTTCCAAGAAAAAAAACAGCGTCGCACCCGAGGAAGGAATGAGCATCTTCGAGCGAATCAACAATCTCCAAAACACGCTCTACGTTGTCGATGCCATCGAACGCAAGAACAAGGCAATCCTCGCCGGTGAAACCTATACCCTGATCCCCCCACTATTCATTCCACGCGCCCTCTGGCCCGACAAACCATTTGCCCACGAAGGACAAGCCATCCTCAATGTCCACTTCGGTCGGCAGGCCTCAAAAGAGGATACCGAAAAGGTATTCATTGCCTGGGGACTTCTGCCCGAAGCCATCGGAAACTTTGGAGTATGGGGCGGTCCTGTTTTGTTTGGCCTTCTCATGGGTGCCGCATTGGGATGGTTGGAGCGCACATCCATGCGCAAACGTGTTATGTCGGTGGAAGGCTTCATTCTTGGGGGACTCCTTCTCATCACCGCAGGCTCATACGAAATGGTCGCCAGTGTCCTTCTCACCTCCACATTCCAGTTTCTCATCGCCGTCACCGTCGCCGGATCAGGTCTTTTCATCCTCTTCAAGAAAAAACAGGAAGAGGAAGCCAAAGGCCCCAAACCCAATCAACATTACCACTAAAATGGCCTCCAAAGTGAAACGGCTTGCGGTGGTCATTTCCCATCCGATCCAATATTATTCTCCGTGGTTTCGCCATCTGGCGAACAGAGATGAATTAAAACTCAAGGTCTTTTATCTTTGGGATTTCGGCGTCAAGGAGACGACCGACGAAAAGTTTGGAACTTCGTTTAGCTGGGACATTCCACTGCTCGACGGCTATAATTCCGAATTCCTCAAAAACCAAAGCAAAGACCCTGGCACACACCATTTCCGCGGACTGGATAATCGCGGAGCGGTCGCAGCTATTTCGAATTGGAATCCCGACTCCATCCTGATCTTCGGATACAACTACGCCACCCATCTGCGCATTATTCTCTCCCGCCAACTTCGCAAGGTTCCCATGATCTTTCGGGGAGACTCTCACAACCTCTTCCCAACGAAAGGCTGGAAACAAAAACTCTCCCGCAACCTCCGGGCCATGATCTTCAAGCGCTTCCAAAGCTTTCTCTCGGTCGGGAAGGCCAACGAAGAATATTTTAAAAGCTGTGGCATTAAGAAGAAAAAACTCACGCGCGCCTATCACTGTGTCGACAATGACCGCTTTCAAGACGCCGCGGAGGAAGCAGAGAAGGCAGCCAAAAAATGGCGCAAGGAACTCGGAATACCCAAGAAGGCCTTCGTCTTTCTCTCAGCGGGAAAATTCGAGTCGAAAAAGCGTCCTCTCGATCTTCTCGCCGCCTTTGAAAAAATCGACAACCCTGATTGCGCCCTTCTCCTGATTGGTGGCGGGGAACACGAAAAACAATTGAAGAAGACCAAGGATAAACGCGTCTTCTTCGCACCTTTCCAAAACCAAAGCCAAATGCCCAAAGTCTATGCCACCGGAGACATCGTGATGCTCCCATCCCACGGGCGCGGCGAGACCTGGGGACTGGCGATCAATGAGGCAATGAATCTGGGAAGACCCGCCATCGTGAGCAGTCATGTCGGTTGTGGTCCCGATCTGGTCATCGAAGGAAAGACCGGATGGATTTTTCCAGCCGGAGACGTTAAGGCGCTCAGAAAAGCCATGGAGCAGGCGCTGATGAACCCTGAGGAAACACGAGAAATGGGGCAACGTGCGCAAAGGAAAATGGACAAGTTTTCCTACAAAGCGGCGGGCGACGCTCTCATCCAAGCCATCATGAAATGAAGCCCTCACCTGACAAATCCCCCCCGGTGGTCTTGGTACCCGAACTCTTTCGGCTCACCGGCGGTGTACAGGTCTTTTCACGACGGACCATCGAAGCGCTTGATGAAATCTATGACCGCCCCGTTCCCGTCATTTCCCGAAACGACCGCCGAAGTGACTGCCCTGACGACTTCTTGAAAAATCGTTCCTTCACCGGATGCGGTTCTCTCCCCAACTCCTTGCGACGCTTTGCCATCATGGCAGCCAGCCTCACCAAAGCATGCCCATTTTTTTTCTCGACCCATCCCCATTTCACTCCTTGGCTCAAGCTCCGTAAAAAACCTTATCTCAGCGTAGCCCACGGCATCGATGTCTGGAATATCAAAGGCAGCAAGGTCGCTGATGGTTTGCAGTCCGCCGACTGTATTTTACCGGTAAGCAACTACACCGCCGAGCGACTCCGCAAACAGCTTGGAGAAAAGATTCCACCTATCGAAGTTTTCCCAAATACCTTCGACGCAAGACGCTTTACTGCCATCCCTTCCAAGACTCCCTGGCGTGAAGATTTGAGCCTCCCAGATAACGCCCAAGTCATGCTCAGCATGTGCCGCGTTAGTAAAACGGAATCAGCCAAAGGCTACCATCGCCTCCTGCAACTCATGCCCCAACTCATCAAGAAGCACCCCAAGCTCCATTGGGTGCTCGGGGGCAAGGGCGACGACCTTGGAAACGTCAAAAAAATCGCAGCGGATCTTGGCATTTCCAGTCACTGCCGCTTCCCCGGCTTCATCCCTGACGAAACCCTCCCCGATCTCTATCGTAGCTCCGATCTCTTCGCTCTTCCGAGTAAAAAAGAAGGCTTCGGCATTGTCTTTCTCGAAGCCGCCGCCACCGGACTCCCTGTCATCGCCGGCAATCGCGACGGCTCGGTCGATGCTCTTGCTAATGGCGCGCTCGGCACCTTGATTGATCCCGAAAGCAACGAGGAAATCTCCGCCGCCATCGACAAACTTCTCACCTCCCCTCCGCGGAACCGCCAAGAGCTTCACGACGACTGCACCACACGATTTGGCAAGAATGCCTTCCGCAACCGACTCGCCAAGATCCTTTCGAACCATCCCTGATATGCGCATTCTCCACACAGTTGCCAGCCTCAGCCCGGACACCGGTGGCCCCGCCCGGTCCGTCCCAGGACTCGCCTCCGCTGCAGCAAAGGCAGGTGCCGAAGTCCACCTCTGGGCACCGGAGATACCAGAAAAAATCGAAGAACCCGCCGGCGTCACTCTACATCGGGGTGACTTCCCCAACATCGAAATCGACCTCCTCCACGATCACGGCGTCTGGCTGCCCAACAACCACCGTATGGCTCAATGGGCCCGCTCCAAAAAGATCCCACGCATTGTCAGCCCAAGAGGAATGCTCGAGCCCTGGGCCATCAATCACAACAAGTGGAAAAAGAAAATTGCCTGGTGGATTTACCAGCGACGCGATCTCAAATCGACCACCGCCTTCCACGCCACTGCCGAATCCGAGGCGGCGCAATTCCGTAAGCTTGGACTCGATCAAGAATCATTCGTAATTCCAAACGGCATCGATTTCTCTGAATTCGAAGGTGACTTCATCAAAGAGAAAGCTGTTGTCTTCCTCAGCAGGATCCATCCGAAAAAAGGACTTCTGATGTGGGTCGATGTTTGGAAAAGG
>PBTU01000091.1 GCA_002729295.1 Verrucomicrobiales bacterium
TTCATCAAGACCTCCGTCGATAACCGGCCTCAAACACCCGTGGTTGAGGCGCTTCAATTCCTTGAGAGCCACGTCAAAACAAGTGTTCTTCAGATTTGCTAGGATCGATTTAGTGAAAATGAAACGCGAGATAGCATAACGAAAGCCACTCCGACCGCGAGCCTTGTAAACCACCTGGTTAGGAGACTGCAGAAGCATTTCTTCGATTGCATAATCGATTTCCACCAATTCACTAGAGCATTGATCACAGTGAAAATCTATCAAGAATATCAACTTTCCTATAAAAATATTCCGCGACTTCAGCTGATTTCAGCCTAGAATCTCCCTGTGAGGTTTCCCCGTATCGTATTCCCACTCTTTGCGGCCCTCCTCGCACTGGGCAATGGAGACGCAGTCGAAATCAGGATTGCGACCTACAATGTGCGCCTGGGTCTGGGGACTGGAGGTGATCTGGAAAGAGACTCGGCTGAAGCCGTCATCGCCCGGGTCGATCCCGACGTCATCGGTCTTCAGGAGGTCTACTCAGCCGATCGGTCCGGGAATCCCAGCAATCTCGATGATCTCGCGGCCTCTCTCAACTACCCCCACGTGTTCATTCCCTCGAGCGCAATCGACACCCAAAGCCGGGTGGTCATCCTTTCCAAGTTCCCTTTTCTGAACTCGTGGAGCATTCTTTCTCCTGCGGGAGAAAATGATATGACCCGTGCCGCGTCCGCTGTCCTGATTGATCTCCCCGGAACCGACGCCGACCCGGTGATCGTCAACGCCCACTTGAAATGCTGTCTTGAACCCGACGACTCATTCCGCCGCGCGGTCGAGATGCATCGCATTAATAATTTTCTCATCGATGAAGGATTCGACAGTTCGGACAATATTTTCTTTCTGGGTGATTTCAACCTCATCGGTAGCAGCTGGACTTACGACTCCCTCCCTGCCGGCCTCCCAGTGAGCTATCAACTGGGGACCGATGTCAGCTTCCCAGTCAACTATTCTCCTGATCCCGCGAGCTACTTCACCTCTCTTGCCCTCACCAATCCAGGCTTTCTGCAACAGAACGGCAGTTCGAGCGCGACTCACAATTCCGGCTCCACCTTGGACTACATTCTAATCTCAAATCCAATCGCAATCCGAGGAACTCAAACTGAAATCTATAAAAGTAGTCTCGACGCCTCCTTTCCCGGCCTTTCCAAATCCGGAACGCCCCTGCCCGCCAGCACCAGTAACGACGCCTCGGATCACTATTTGGTTTTCGGCGACTTCGACATTGATGGCGGCGAAAATCTCTCAATGAGCCTTTCAACAAATACGGCCACAGAATCATCTCCGCCGATCAGCCTGACTATTACCTTGCCGCAGCCTCCGGGAATCGGCGAGACGGTCACGGTAACCATAACCAGCTCCGATCCATCCGAGATCACACCCGAGGCAACCTCCCTCGTCTTCACCAGTGGACAATCGAGTGCCAGCACAACCCTGACCACCCGCCCAGACCTTCTTCTCGATGGCAGTCAGTCCGTCGACATCCAAGCCTCGGCCAGCGGATTTAATAGTGTCTTCGAAACAATCACCGTCGCCGACTCCGATACCAGCATCTACGAGCTCAACGAAATCAACTCGCCTTGGCTCCAGACCTTCGAGGGGTTTCAGGGAGAGCAGACTCCAGCAGCATGGAATATAACCAATAACAATTGGCAGGGACCCGATGACGGTTCAATGGAGATGAGAGGACCCCGTTCTTACGGTGGCTCATCATTGGGGAATTTTTCCGGCAGTGAGAACCTCTTTACTGCGACCTTTCAAAACCTGACTGGATCAACTATCAAATCCTTGTCCGTTTCCTATCTCGCCCAACAATGGCGGAGCTTTCAAAACGGCTCCGTGGATCAATGGATCGTTACCTTTATCGACAACGGAGTTCGAACAGAAATACCGGACCTCACATTTACCTCGGAGACAAATCAAGCCTCTGGAGCTCTCGAACCACCTCTCGAAAAAACACTCCAAGGACTCATCACCGGATTGAACATTCCACCCGGCGCCAGTATCCAACTGGAATTTCAAGCTTCTCCGGGAACTCCAGGCGGTAGCGAATCCGACGATGTCTTCATTAATGAAATCCACTACGACAACGACAGTGTCGATGTCGGTGAATTTGTCGAAATCGTCGTGGGGCCGGGATATTCAAACGACCTCTCGAGCATTGAACTGGTCCTCTACAACGGAAATAGCGGACGCACTTATAACTCCACCCGGACTCTCGACAATTTCATGCAGGGAACAATTTGCGATTCCTGCCACCATATTTTCTACAGCGAGATTTCCGGGATTCAGAATGGCGCCCCTGACGGAATGGCCTTGATCGTCGATGGTGTGGTAAAACAATTTATTAGTTACGAAGGCAGCTTCACCGCAACCAACGGCCCGGCATCCGGAACGACTTCAAACGACATCGGGGTATCCCAGACATTGTCTACTCAGCCTGGCATGGATAGCTTGGGACTCACGGGGGACGGTTCAGAGGCGATTGATTTCAGCTGGAATATTCTCTCCGGAGTTCACACGCCCGGCCAGCCCAATCCTGGACAATCGTTCAGCGCCGGTTCCGCTCCGCAGGGAATCGCTATCGATAATCTCATCCTCATTCCATACGCCCAGTCAAACGAAACCCATCCGAGTAGTATCTCAGCGATCGACTTAATCACACCCGACACCGTCAGGCTTGCAATCCCGACCTCGAATGGCTTCGATTATAGTCTGGAGAGTTCTTCAGATCTTATCACTTGGACCTCTCGTGCCAATCAGAGTGGTGACGGAGAGATCTGGATGCCTGATTTCCCCTATGAAGTGAATCAATTCTTCCGTCTGAACATTTCGCCTTCCAATTAGAATCTTACAATGATTCAGGCCCAAAGGAATCGGGCAGTAATTCACCCAAGGACATTTCTTTTACCAGAATACCATTCTCGTCGGCCATCAGGACCCGCATTGATGCAGGACAAAATTCATTAATCACCTGTCGACACGCTCCACACGGGCTCCCGCCTCCCTTGACCGAAATTGCCAAGAGCTCAAACGTAGACTCGCCCTGACTGATGGCATTGGCAATGGCAACCCGCTCGGCGCAATTGGTCAGTCCATACGAGGCATTCTCAACATTACAGCCAGAATACACCTTTCCGGACTCGCCCAGTATCGCAGCACCCACAAAAAATTTGGAATAAGGCGCATAGGCGAATTCACGCGCTGCCACTGCAAGGTTGATAAGTTCTTGATCGGTCATGAGATTCTCACGGCTGCCTCAAGGGCAATTTTCATCATCCCGGTAAAGCTCTTTTCCCGCTCCTCACTCGAAGTGCTCTCTCCCGTCCGAATGTGGTCACTCACCGTGCAAATCGCCATTCCCCTGGCCCCAAACTCCGCACAGACACCGAATAAACCCGCCGCTTCCATTTCCACCGCCAACACTCCCATCGCCTCCATACGGTCAAACATCTCGGACTGCGGAGTATAAAAAAGATCTGCTGAAAAGAGGTTTCCAACTTTAACGGGGATCTCCAGTTCACGAGCTGCAAGAACATGAGCCTCCACCAAGTCGTAGTCGGCAATCGCCGCAAAATCATACCCACCAAATCGCGCCCGGTTCACTCCGCTATCGGTGCACCCTCCCATCCCGATCAAGACATCACGAACCTTCACTAATTTGGAAACGGCCCCACAACTACCGACGCGAATGAGATTCTTCACACCATAATCCGTGATCAGTTCCTTGGCATAAATCGAAATCGATGGAATCCCCATTCCACTCCCCATGACGGAAACCGGCGTTCCACGATAAAGCCCGGTATAGCCGAACATGTTCCGCACTCCATTCACTTGCCTCACCTCATCGAGAAAGGTCTCAACAATAAACTTTGCTCGCAAAGGGTCCCCCGGAAGAAGAATGGTTTCCGCGAAAACACCCTCTCTGGCTTCAATGTGTGGTGTCGGCATGAAAAAACTCTACAAGATCGATTGCCCCTCGTCCATCTTCACTCCCAGCCAATCACCAATTGTCGCCCCAACGTCACTAAAAGTGTCCCGAATTCCACCATCCCCCGGACCGGCGCCATAAATTAACACCGGAACTCTCTCACGGGTATGATCAGTCCCCCCCCAGGTTGGGTCGTTTCCATGATCTGCCGTGATCACGAGCAGATCGCCCTCCTGTAATTCTTTCAGAAAGCGCCCCAGCTCCTCATCCCACTCCTCCAAGGCGAGACCATATCCCTTCGGGTCCCGTCGATGTCCGTAGAGCATGTCGAAATCGACAAAGTTAGTCATCACCAACTCGCCGGATCCCATCGCCTCACGACTTCGCTCCCAAAGCCTGGCATGTCCACTGGCTTTCAATTCCTCATTAAACCCGACATGCGCAAAAATATCACCAATTTTGCCCACGCCACAAACATGCCTCCCGCTTTCCTTGGCACGCTCCAGCACCGTCGGTTTCGGCGGAGTGACCGCATAGTCTTTCCTGTTTCCGGTTCGTTCAAAACTTCCTGCCTTCCCAGTAAAAGGTCGGGCAATCACACGCCCGACATTGTCATCCATCAGGAACTCGCGCGCAACTTCACATAGTTTGTAGAGACGCTCCAATCCAAATGCTTCTTCATGTGCCGCGATCTGAAAAACCGAGTCAGCCGAAGTATAGAAAATCGGCTTTCCCGATTGCACACTTTCCTCGCCAAATCGCGCGACGATCTCCGTCCCACTGGCATGACAATGCCCCAACGATCCACTCAAGTCACACCGCTCATAAAGCTTCTCAAGCAGCTCTTTCGGAAAACATTCCCCTTTGTTTGGAAAATACCCCCAATCCCAGATCGCCGGAACGCCGGCCAGCTCCCAGTGGCCACTCGGTGTGTCTTTCCCACTCGAAATCTCGGTAGCCGCCGAATAATAACCAATCACGTCCTGACCACGCCATCCCCCGGGGAATCTTCCATGGACCAGGCGATAGGCTTCGCCCAATCCCAAGCGCTGTAGGTTGGGCAAATTGAGCGGTCGCCCCTCATTCGTGACAAACCACGCCGCAATATGCCCCAAAGTATCACCTCCCTCATCGCCGAAGGCATCCGCGTCCGGAGCCCCACCAATTCCTACCGAATCCAAGATGAACCACAAGACGCGCCGCATGCCCGATCCTAGGACTACAAGGAAAGGATGACAATCACAGCGTGGAGTTTACTCCTCTTTGGGCCTTCTCGGAATCATGTTCTCGAGATTCGAAAAGCGGCCTTCAAGCTGACTCCGATAAAGCTCCAGCTGGCCTTCAGTCAACACGGGGCGCAAAAGCTCAACCTGTTCAGTCACCGATTTGGCCATTGCTTCCGCCGCGAAATCCTTAATCGATTCCCCGTTGAGCTGATCACCTGTCGCCATTTTTTCGAGACCCTGATTGGCAATCGAGGAAATCATTCCCTGAAGCGCTGGATCGAGAGTCACTCCGGACTGCTTGGTGAATTGCTTAATCATTGATGAAACATCCGAACTTTCCTCAAGCCCTTCCATGCGATTTGCGTAAATAATTCCGTAGGCGTCGTTGCGCTGCTCAGGGGTAAGCATGAGATCTTCCTGCAAGGTTGCGAGCTGACGAAGTGCTCCGGCTTCCGCGCTATTTTGAGTCTGGCGACTCTCAAACTTCTTATACTTTTCTTTTTGCTCGGGCGAAAGCATTTCAACCATCGATTCCTCCAGAGCACGCCCACTCATGATTGCCATGGCTCGTTTTGCGGTGTCGGAAACAGCCGCCGGATCATTCCCCTCAACGGCCCCTCCCATCGATTGCATTTCGTCAAACTGCTTGTCCGCGATTTCGAGCAACTTTTCCTGCTGTTCTTTATCCAAGCCGAGAGCCGCGCTCCATTTAGCCATTTTGTTGGTGAGGCGATCCATCTGGCGCTCACGCATCTCATCGCGGAATTCCTCCCGACGTCCTTCAAGCTCCTCCGGATCAATTTCGGATACTCTTTCTGCAATACGATCAGTAATTTCCCTACTCCTGGGACCGCTCGTATCAGCGACCCCTCCGATCTGGCTGCCACTGCCGGCAGATTTAACCTTGGGATCCATTTCAGCCGGGGTATCTGCGGTTTCCTCACTTCCGGATGGCCACATTTTCATAATTGCAACAGCCGCAACTGCGCCCAGGACGGTTCCACCGCCGATAAGGAGATTCTGTTTGGATTTCATCGATTTAGTAGTTGGATTTTCAAATGGCCGCTCGTCAAGCTTCCTCCGGTAATTCGAATCCAACCCAAATGAGGTTACAAAAAAAGAGGAAAATCTCTAAATTTACCATTTTGATGATTTCTCCTCCCGAAAAAGGGGAGCCCGTTTGACGAGATCTCCCGAATTCCCCTCCGTGAGGAAATAAATCACCACCTGCGATTCCTCGCCCATACGGTCGCAGCGACCTTGATGGCCATAGCCCTCAACTCCTGCTCAACGAGCTCCTCCCCCGAGCCCCAGCACAACGCCCTCTCCACTCCCGTGAAATTCGCTATTCCTTCCACTCCTTAACGACAGACGAAACACTCGACGTCACCAACAGCTTTCCCAACCCGAACCGTATCGCGGGAATCTANTCCGAGANTGAGGGGNTCAAGCTTCTGGCCATCGAAAAGCACTTCNGCTCCCTCAACAGACTTCGCTCCGAGACCAANATGCCCGTGGNCTGGAAGAGGAAAGGAAAGGCTAAGCNCGAGCGCCCTATAAACTGCCTTGGGAAATAANTATATCGCTTCTTNAACGTGNGCAAAATCTTAATTCTCTCACCCTGAGATCACCTCGTAAACCACCGGCTGCCCGCTGCTTTGATCTTCCGAAAGCGAAATTGCCTTCTGAACCCGAGCAATGGCTTGCGCCGCGTCATCTTCGCTTCGCGCATGGACCTCACAAAGAGCCTCGCCCTCTTCGAGATTTTGCCCGAGTTCCACAAAGCCGCTGAGCCCAACGGCATAGTCAATGCCATCTTCGGCACGCATCCGTCCACCGCCCAACTCCACTACCGCCATTCCAAGCTCACGAGTATCGATTCGGTCCACGCAGCCATCGGAGAGAGCAGGCACCTCTGCCCTCACTTTCGCAACGGGCAGATATTCCATCGGACGTGCCAGTAGGTCCCCTGGTCCACCGAGCCCTGACACCATTTTTTCAAAAACCTCGGCGGCTTTCCCCGAATCGAGCGCTTTCTTCAATTGCGCCCGGGCTTCGTCTCGTTCCTTCGCTAATCCCCCGAGCATAAGAAGCTCCGCAGAGAGACTCATCACCACCGAATCGAGGCGAGAACGAGTGTTCTCACCCCGGAGAAAACGCACCGCATCCAGCACCTCCAGAGCATTTCCAGCACTTGCAGCCAAGGGTTCGTTCATGTCGGTAATCAAGGCGCTCGTTTTCACGCCCGCGCCATTGGCCACCCCGACGATACTCTCCGCGAGCGCCTTCGCTCCCTCATATTCGCTCATGAAAGCACCACTTCCGGTTTTGACATCCATCACCAGCGCGTCCAAGCCAGCCGCCAACTTCTTCGAGAGAATCGACGCGGTAATCAGATCGATGGATTCAACCGTGGCAGTCACATCCCGGGTGGCATAAAAGCGTTTATCCGCCGGAGCAAGATCACCTGTTTGCCCGATAATGGCGACACCACATTCCTTCACCACCTCCAGAAACAGGGCATTGTTTGGTATCGTCTGATACCCAGGAATCGAGTCGAGCTTGTCCAAAGTCCCCCCGGTATGCCCCAACCCGCGCCCTGAAATCATTGGAACATACCCTCCGCAAGCAGCAATCAAGGGCCCCAGCATCAAAGAGACATTATCGCCGACCCCACCCGTGGAATGCTTATCGATCACCGGTCCGTCTATAGCGGGCCATTCGAGAACCTCACCGGAATCTCTCATTCCCTCGGTCAGGGCAACCCGTTCATCGAGAGTCATCCCTTTAAAATACACTGCCATCGCGAAGGCCGCGATTTGGCCCTCGGAGATTGCGCCATTCCCGATTCCCTCAGAGAAGAAGGTAATTTCAGCTTTCGAGAGGCGCTCGCCGTCCCGCTTTTTGCGAATAATTTCCTGAGGGATCATAACTTAATTTGGATGTGAATTCGGATTTTGCCCGTCAACTTGGGTGTCGTCGGCAATGGCGACTTGAAGATTAGCAAGAATCGAACGACTGTATCAGCAGCGCTCAGCGCCATGCCTCAGATTGCTCGTTATGGGAAAAAGCTCAAACCCAAAGGTCTTTCCTCTTTAACAAGCATTTGAAAAACCTAATCTTTGCTCACATTCAGATGAAGAAAACCATCATCCTTCTCGCTCTCTTTACCTTGCCTGCCGCCGGTCAGGTCAAAATTACCGAGGTCATGCCCAACAGTGGCCACACCAACACCGGCGCCAATGGTGATTGGTTTGAGATCACCAACACCGGAGCCTCGGCCGTAAATCTTGCCGGATACAGCTGGGATGACGACAGTGAGTTGGGCGGTGTGCAGATTTTTCCTAATTACAGTCTGGCCGCGGGCGAAAGTGCCATTGTTCTCGCCGAAAATGATGCTGACACCTTCCTCAACGAAATGTGGAATCTCACAGGAGTGAAAGTTTTCCTGAGAACCGAATTTTCCGATTTCCCGGGCCTCAGCGGAGGCGGAGACGGAGTTTACCTCTACAACAACCTCAATAGTCTAATCGATAACTTCACCTATGCTTCCGCAACATCAGGCACTAGCTTCGCTCGCTTCACCGACGGCACTGAGGTCCCCGGCAAACTCAGTTCCGACGGACAATTCGGAGCGACCACAAGTACCGGCGGAGATATTGCTTCCCCCGGATCAGCGCCCGTCCTTCCTCCAGCCTCTCCTCCCATTTTTATCGAACCTTTCAATGTGACTTGGATCAGCCAATCCAATATTTCGGGTGCTCCCTTCCAAATCTCTGCGCTCGATCCCAACCCCGGTGATTCGGTGACTCTGACGATCATCGACAAACCTAATTGGCTCACCATCACTGATCAGGGAGACGGCACCGCACTCATCTCCGGAACGCCCTCAGACACCGACGAGGGCACGGCGACATTCGAAATTCAAGCGATTGATGATTCTGGAGAAACTGCGGGCGTGACCCAAATCTACTCTTTATCAGTTACCCCAGGAAATTGCCCCATCATTCTCAACGAATACAACGGAGTCGATCCAGGGAGCTATTTAAACGGGGGCGCGAAGGACGATCTCGATGGTGCGACCGATTCCAAACTCGGCCGCATTCAAGGAAATGGCGGAGCCTGGATGGAATTTATCGTCACCGGGGCAGGAACTGGAAATACCACCGTCGATATGCGTGGTTGGACTTTCACTATCACGAGCGACGACCAAACGAGAATTCTTCACCTCTCTGACCACCTCTCGCTCGCGACCATTCCTGCTGGCACCATCCTCACCTTGACCGAAGATGCCACCATCGCTGATACCGGTTTAAACCTTCTCTCTAATTTACATCTCCAAGGCTTTGGCTGGACCAACATCTGGATGCATGACCCCATCCTTATCGATCAGTCTGCCAGCACTCATCCGGATTCCCCAGCGATAGGCAGTCGTAACACCCGCGTCACCGTCACAGCATCCGACGACAGTGTCCTCTACGGACCAAGTGGCGAATCGGTGGGCACCAAAGACAACGACGACAATGGAACTCCAGACGAATTCATCGAATTGGGAGGACTCGACGTCTTCAAACTTGAAGAAGATCCCTTCAATACTGTAAATCCGATTAATGGAAACTACGACGATGGCTCAGCCTCAACATTTTCCCAACGTAACACCTGGGCATCCGAAGCTTCCACCCAAAGCCTGAATCATTATCTATCGATAAATACCCCTCCGCTTTTCGGAACCCTTTCCTCGAGAAAATCTGTGCAGGGCAACTTCAATGAAGTCGTCACCCTTTCCGATCCCCGCGGACAAAATTTGACCGTCACCGCGCTCACCATGCCCGAATTCCTCACCCTGACCGAATTGGCCGGGCAGATTAGCATTCAGAACAATCGCCCGCTTACCTTTGCCGACATCGGAAATTATGAAGTCACAATTCAGGCCGACAACGGGGGAGCTTCTCTGAATCTCAGCTACTTGGTTTTCAATCTCGAGGTGCTCAATCCCGCACCAAGTGTCATCGTCAATGAATTAAATGCCGTCGACGATTTGGGCTTCCTCAATGGCGGAACCTTGGCCATTGATGATGATGGCGCTCCCGCCTCCTCCGACTCCCACTTCGGGCGTGTCGCAGGAAACGGCCAAGACTGGTTTGAACTTGTGGTTGTCGGCGACGGAGGACCCGGATCGACCAGCCTCACTGGGTGGGAGATTGCCGTGGGCACCTCCGATCCCGGTGGAATTTTCACCGCCCGCACGACCATCGAACTTTCCGATGCCGCGACCTGGGATAATGTCGCAAACGGAACCATCCTGACTTTCATCGACACTGATACTGCCAGTGGAGGACTTGATACCGAAATCAATCGTGTCAATAAGCTCACCGCAAGCGGTTACGCCTGGAGCAACATTTTCCTCGGATCTTCTGTAGTCAGCGGCACGGAGTTGACCTCTCTCGACCTCAATTCCAACAATACCCAGATCGTGATCACCAACGCGTCGGGAACGAAAATCTTCGGAGCCGCTGGTGAGGGAATCGCCCCTGACAGCGGCGTGAGTAGTAAGGAGATCTTCGAACTTGAGAATGATCCCTCACCTCTAGTGAGCTCACTCGACGACTCCTCCGCAACCGTCAATGGATACGACGACGGTTCCAGCAGTTCGACTTTCGGCTCGCCCAACCTCTTCACTCCTGCCGGACAGGCCGTCGAACGCGCCCAGGACTTCACTAGTTATATCCTCACGCCCTTTGCTTTCTGGCTCATTGAGCAAGGGATTCCCGCAGCTGATCCCGCGAGCGACGATGATGGGGATGACGCTACCAATCTCGAGGAATACCTCTTCGGCGGAGATCCCACCGACCGCAGCAGCTCACCAATCGTCATTCTGGA
Source organism: Verrucomicrobiales bacterium (assembly GCA_002729295.1). Taxonomy (GTDB): domain Bacteria; phylum Verrucomicrobiota; class Verrucomicrobiia; order Verrucomicrobiales; family Akkermansiaceae; genus SW10. The sequence goes on from PBTU01000091.1 coordinate 11,077, forward strand.
TCTAATCACCGGCTCTACGACCTACGACATCCGCAACGACGATCAAAATTATAGTCCGGTAGGACAACGAAGCACCGATCTCACCAACTGGACTTCGGCGGATCTCACCATCAGCGATGCCGCCTCACCACTGGGGTCCCCTTACACGCGACGGAGTTTCACCTTCGATGGACCTGAACCACGGATGTTCTTTCGGGTCTATCAACCGTAAGGTATCAAAGCCCCCGCTTCTTCTTTTCAGCGTCCACCCACTCTCGGTCGGAGCTGGAGAGGCGGCTTTCTTGCGTTTGGATTTTCCCGCCATTCGGCTCTATTAACGTCAGCTTCCCCTCGGAATAACGAGCGAGGCGCGCAAAAATGACCTGGTCATTCCGCCCCTTCCAGGAGCGATAACCTTTGGCTGCCATTTTCCTACGCCAAACTTTCTGATTATGAGTAATAGTCAGCGTGGCATCTTTCATCTCCCGCCAGTAGCTGGACTTATGGCCCTTTTTGTAGCCGCGATAACGGTCATAGACCGATCCATTCGGCTTCAAAACGATGACTGTAGGAAAACCGAGGACTGAATACTTCTTCTTTAACTTAGCGACATACTTCCTCTTCCGGGTGGTTAAATCTCCCACGTTTCCACGATCTCCAGCGCCACCGGAAATATCAATCTTCAACCTGATAACATTAATCTTGGCCCATTTCATAAAGTCATTCGTTCCAAAAACCTCTCGATTCAAGGTCTTACAAATCGGGCTCGGTGTAGCCCCTTCATTGGTAAACCACATCACGATTGGCTTACCCGTGCGCATCGACTCACGGCGGGCATTGGTATAGCTGTTCTCCCAGCTTCCCCCTCGCCTCTGCGGCTCTAAAAAGGGCTTATCAAAAGCAATGTCGGCATTGGGATCATCCATCGAGGACCAAACAATACTGCTATCTGACGGCAACTTAAGACCACCAACCGTTGCGTTGTCCCCCACCGCACTGGGGAGAAATCCCACTTCCTCTGGAGCCATTCCAATTTGTGCTCCTTCCGAACTTCTCTTTGCCATCTCCTTCTTGGCCTTCAATTGAGCCACTGCGCCCACGGCTCCTTGCGTTCCGAACAAGCCACCCTGATTAGACGCCTTTGGCTTGATCACCCGGGGTTTCAGCAGTTCCCCACACGACACAAACAAGACGCTCGACCCAAATAACAATACTCGCCCAACACTCATCTAGAAAATTCTATCACTTCAAAAGCGAGACGAGAAGGGAGCATTATCTAAGAAAACAAAACCCTCTCAAGAAACCAGCAAAAGGACGCTCCATCTGAAACGGGAACAAGAGCCTGCCCTTCCCTACAAGCGGTTCCCAGGATTTTTGAACGTCAGAATGAGAGTCGTCTGCAAAGCGAAGGTAAACTAAGCCCTTACGCATCTCGCAGCCTTGATCGTGTTTTTCATCAGGAGAGCGATGGTCATGGGTCCAACACCACCGGGAACTGGCGTGATTGCGGAACATTTGGGAGCCACGCTGGTGTAGTCCACATCGCCGCAGAGCCGGTATCCTTTTTTGGCTTCGGCATCATCGACGCGGTTAATCCCCACATCGATCACCACCGCTCCTTCTTTAACATAGTCATCCGTAATGAACTCGGGACGCCCCACCGCGGCTACGACAATGTCTGCCTGGCGACAAATCCCGGGCAAATCTTTGGATCGGGAATGGGCAACGGTGACCGTCGCATCACTTCCACGGGCCATTAAAAGAAGCGCCATTGGTTTTCCGACAATCATGCTCCGACCTACCACGACTGCATTAGCTCCGGACGTTTTTATTCCCGCTGATCGGAGTAATTCCATACAACCAGCCGGTGTGCAGGGAACAAATCCCGTGGGGTCTTCCAGAGCGAGTTTGGCCACATTCTCAGGGTGAAATCCATCAACATCTTTGGCTGGATTGATTGCCCTGACAATGGCCTCCTCATCGATCTGCGGTGGCGGAGGAGATTGCACTAAAATCCCGTGAATCCTTGGATTCTCATTCAGGTTTTTTACGGTTTCCAATACCTCCTCTTGAGTCGCCTCTCTCGATAAAACTATTTTTTCTGAATGGATTCCCAATTCACCACATTTTCTGACCTTAGAATTTACATAGACCTTGGAAGCCGGATCTTCTCCGACCAATACGACTGCCAAGCCGGGAGTAATGCCCTGACTTTTTAATTCGGTGATTTCCTCAGCGCATTTCTCGAGAACATCTGCCGCTACTTTCTTACCATTAATGATCGTTGCCATGGTTTTCTAAAAGATCGCCAATTCCAACCCGAAGGGAAGCTTCAAGATCGGCTCGTTGAGATTCAAACTCCTCCTCATTCAATTTCCGTGGAATCTCCAAGGGATCACCCAGAGTAAGAATTACTTTACTAAATGGCTTGGGTATTCGGAAGCGATCCCAGGTCTTTAACTTCCAGCACGATTGATAGTCGATATACATCGGCTGCACCAACATCCCGGTTGTTTGCGCGATTTTGACAACTCCGGGCTGAAGTTCGTATCTGGGGCCACGTGGACCGTCCGGGGTGAACACCAGATCGTTACCCGCTTTGGCAGCCCGCCTGAGGCCTATCAAGGCTACCGCGGCCCGCCGACTACTGGACCCATGAACAGCTCCCACTCTAAAAACACTCACCGCAGATGCCAATAAAGCGCCATCTTTGCTGGCACTGGTTAGCACGACACACTTTCGCTTGGGGAACATTTTCCGCCAAAGGTAGGGAGAAACTCCAATTTGGTTGTGCCAAAGCACAAAGATCACGGGATTCGGCCATTCGTTGATTTTGCGGACCTCACCTCTAAACTCCTTCCTCAAACTCATCCCCAGGAGGCGCAGAACCCAGCCCAAGAGACGTCCCGCCCAAACGGTTTTTAAGGAAGATCTGATCTCGCTGTCGATGCCTCTATTGAAGCTACCGCAAAAAGGACTGACAAGCCCGACCTTGACTAAAAAAGAACACTGGCACAGATGGCTGGTCGAATCTAAAATAACGCCCAGAACTTATGATCACGGTAACTGAAAAAGCGGCTGAGGAACTCAAGCTACTCCTTGCCACCAAAAATGCTCCAGAAGGCAGCGGCCTGCGCCTTGGTGTCGAACGGGGCGGATGCGCCGGCCTGGCCTACACCATGCGCATTGCCAATCCTGAAGATGGCGACGAAATCATCGACCTCTCCGAAACCCGCTTCATTGTAGCGCAAGATTCCCTTGACGTCCTGGAGGGATGCACCGTCGATTTTGCCGATGAGCTCTCCGATCGCGGCTTCAAGATCCTCAATCCCAACGCCGCACGTTCCTGCGGATGCGGCACCTCGTTCGAGCCTGCCGAAGAAGGCAAAAAACCTGAATACGACCCCGCCATCGACGGCACCAAGTGCAGGTAGGGATGACCCGACTCGAACTCGACGACCTTCCCAAAAAGCGGCCCCCGCTTTTCTGGTGGCTCCTTGCCAATATTCTCGCGATCGCATTCGCCATCGCCTCCTGGGTCGTTTGCCTCAACCTCTTTCGCGATCCCACCTATCCAACCAGCTACGATCTTATGCTCAAGGTCGGGCGAGTCGCACCCTTAGAAAGCTTCACCCCAACCACCGCCCCCACGCCAAAGAAAGTAAGCGGCCCGCTCGAGTTGGAAGCTCAATTTCAAAAGATTTCCAACGAAGATCTCGACGTTCTCAATCGCGAGCTACGCCGAAGCTATCTCACCAACTTCAACAGGTCGCGCACGCTCACATATATTACTGGAGAATACCAGATCTCCGAGGTGAGAACCCTCACCGGTGAAGATTTCCTTACCTCCGGTGCCGTAATCAAGGCACAGGCCCTTGTGAGACCAAACAAGATCGGTAAACCCATTCCTTATCCTCTCTTCATTGAATGTTTCTTCCCAAGCGAGGACGATGCCACAAGCCTCTTTAACATCGGAGACATGCTTGTGTTGAAGAAAATCCCCGACTGCGCCGCCATCATTAATGTCGACCGGACTCCATACGAAGACAACTCCGCGCTCTTCCTGACCGTGGTGCCACTCTGCGCGGTCAGCTATCCGAGTAGCGAAGGAAACTCCATCTCAATTTCTCCGCCCGATAAAGCCAATGTTGCTGCTTCTCTCCCTGCGATCCCCTAGTTGATTCATGAGCCGGAGATCACACCAAGAAGGACGCCGACAAGGGTCGTTACGCCGGCCAATCTGGCGTTTATGGGGATTTTCCTGGCGGGCTGGTCTTACCCTTTTGGTCCCCTTACTCGGTGTCGTCTCATGGTATGTCTTGCAAGCCAGTAAGTTCGACCTCGCTCTTGTCGAAAAAATGCCTGCCCGAACAGTGCTTATCGATCGTAATGGCGTCGAATACGGAACGATCCACGGTGAAAACCGGCGCCTGATCACGGACTCTGAAATCCCGGACTTCCTTAAAAAAGCCCTCTTCGCGCGCGAGGATAGCCGCTTTCTTGATCACGAAGGCGTTGACCTCATTGGCCTCGCCCGGGCTACCGTGCGCAACCTCAAAGACCGCGACTTTACCCAGGGAGCCTCGACCCTCTCAATGCAGCTCGCTCGCAACACCTACGAACTCCGCGAAAAAAAATCACTCAACCGCAAGTTCCTCGAAATAGCCCTCACTTATCGAATCGAGGCAAATTTCACCAAAGACGAAATCCTCACTCACTACCTCAACCGCATCTACTTCGGCTCGGGGTGCAACGGCATTGAGGAGGCCGCTCTGAGCTACTTCGGTAAGTCCACCTCCGAACTTAATCGGAACCACTCCGCCTTGCTCGTCGGCATCATCAGGGCTCCCCACGCCTGCTCTCCGTGGCGAAATCTTAGAGGAGCCCTCAAACAGCGCGACGAAGTTCTAGCCCGTCTCGTCGCGATTGGTGAGATCTCGGAATCCGAAGTTGAAGAGATCAAGGATGAAGACCTCGACCTCCGGAATCCGAACGCCGAAATCGTCGAGACGAGTCACGGCACCCGGGTAATGCGACGGCCTCTTGAAACAGTTTTCGATTCGTCTCAAATCAAAGAAGGGGGGCTCAAAGTCACTACCTCGTTGGATATCGAGGTTCAATATGCCTTGGAGAATCTCGTGGACACAAGCGCTCTTCCTGAAGGTGCCCAGATGGCTGTCCTTGCCCTCGATCCGAGAAATGGCGACATCCTTGGCGTCGTTGGATGTCGCGAACAACGCCCCACGGGATTCAACCGCGCCCTCGACTCCCGCCGTGATCTCGGCCCGGAATTGGTCGAGACTCTAATCAATACAGCCTCCCTGGAACGCGGGCATCTCCCAATCGAAGGAAACCCTGTCGCAACCGGTCGACAGCTGGGATTCAACGATGCCTCAAAGCTCCTCCGTCGCTTTGGTCTCGAGGGAATATTCGGGGACGGGGATGACTTCTTTCGGGGCACCCTCAGCGTCTCCCTGCTCGAATTGGCAACTGCTTACGCTACGATTCTCGAAGGCGGCTCAAGGCCGGCCACGGTCTTCATTCGCAAAGTCGAAAACACAGACCGAACGCTATTCTCACGCCCTCCGGCTATTTTCCCAGCTTTCAACGATCATGCCATCCCCGAGAAGCTTCCGGTTTTCCTCTCCGGACAATCCCTCTCACAGGCTGACTATTGGACCGTCTCACTTGGAGAACAATGCGTCGTGGCCATCTGGATTGGTTTCGATCAACCGAGGCGCTTCAAATTACCGGCGGCTTCCATCCTAAGACTGGCCGCTGCGCAAAAGAAAATCTCCGGATCCAATAAGAATAGGAAATAATTTGAGCATTCAAAAGGAGAGCTCTATTCCACCCTGCTGCTGAGGTTACCGTAACGCAGCATTGACTCAATTCGGTCACCCTTCTTCAGTTTCTTCGGATCTTTGACAATCCCGCCCTCTTCATCAAAAGTAACCGAAAATCCCCGTTCCAGAATACTGGTGGGCCCCAGAGCTTGGAGAACGGATTCCAGACGAAGCACTCTTTCCTCGTAGTGTTTCAGCGCATTTTCCGCAGCACTCAGAAAAGCCTCTTGAGTCGCATCTAGGCGATCCTGTCTCCGTCTAAAGATTTCCCGCGGATGATAACGATGCCAATTGGCGGAATGATGCACAATGCGATTTTCCAATTCCGTCAAGGCGCCACTCGCCGCCTGATAAAATGACCTCCGGGACTTCTCCAGCTGCCAGATTGGTGATTGTAATACTCTCTCCGAAGATTGCCCGAGAATCCCTCGCTCGTAAAAATCCATTTGGTCGGCGAGACGATCAAGACGACTCTCCACACTTCGCGTCAATCGCTCACTCATCCGATCGAGACGATCCCGCAGCTCAACCTGATCCGGCGCCACGAGTTCTGCAGCCGCGCTTGGGGTGGGCGCTCTCAAGTCAGAGACAAAATCAGCAATCGTGAAATCAATTTCATGCCCTACCGCACTCACAACGGGAATAGGACAAGCCGCAATCGCGCGCGCGACGATTTCCTCGTTAAAATTCCACAGATCTTCGAGCGAGCCTCCACCACGTCCTACAATCAATACCTCTGGCTGGGGCAAGCCCTCAACCCCGGCATTTCCAGCTCGACTGATCGCCTGAGCAATCCCCCGCTCGGCTCCTTTCCCCTGAACCGAGGCCGGGAAAAGCACAACCGTCAGCCAGGGCGCCCGACGGGAGAGGACGTTTTTCATATCTTGTAGTGCCGCTCCGGTCGGTGACGTCACGATTCCGATGATTTTTGGAAACCCTGGCAATTCCCTCTTCCGATCTTGGTCGAAAAGCCCTTCTTGGTTGAGCTTTTTCTTGAGTGACTCAAATCGCGCCTGCAAATCCCCCTGCCCGACTGCCTGAACTTTCTTAACGATTAATTGGGTACTGCCGCGAGCTTCATAAAAACTGGTCTCCCCAAAAACCTGCACCTTGGCACCATCCTCGATCACTTTATTACCGGTCCGGCGACGCGCTCCGAACATAGCACACGAAATCTGAGCTGACTCATCCTTTAGCGAAAAATACCAATGACCGCTTGATTGCTTGCGTACATTGCTCACTTCTCCCTCCACCCAAATTTCGCCCACCTGAATCTCAAGAAGATTCCGTACCCGGCGGGCTAGTTGCGTTACTGAGATCGCCTTGACCTCACTCACCTTTCTCTCCTTCGTTATCGTGAAGCTCGGCAAAAACCATTTGGCCGGCGCTCGTCTGGAGCGTGCTAATCACGGTGACATCCTGTGAAGTGCCAATCTTCGAGATCGCGTGATTCACCACAATCATGGTGCCATCCGGCATATATCCCACCGCCTGATGTTCGTCTTTTCCTGAGCGTACCAGGGCAAGTCGCATCGACTCTCCGACCACCACAGCTGGCTTCAGAGCGTCCGAGAGATCATTCAGATTGATAATATCCGCCGACTGAAGGTGCGCCACTTTGGTGAGATTCTCATCTGTGGTCACCAAGCGCGCTCCTAGCAACTTGGCGGTCTGTACCAGTCGGCCCTGAAATGATTCATCCTCGGCAATCCCGCGTGCATCATGAATGGTAATTGGAACTCCGGGATTTTTCTGCAGCTCATCCAAAATCTCTAACCCGCGTTGTCCCCGCTGCCGTTTCCCTGCCGCGGCAGAATTGGCCATGACTTGAAGTTCATCTAGCACGAATTGTGGGACAAGAAGCCGTCCGGTCAGAAATCCAGCTGCCATCATTCGTGGGAGCCGACCGTCCATAATGACCTCGCCATCAAGCAATAGAGGCTGTCCCGAGGCGGCATCCTGGCGGAATCGCACGTAAGGAATGATGAAAGAAAAATCTTCCTGATTACTCCGCAATGCGAGCACCGCTCCCAAAAATGCCAGACTACTGTAAATCGCGACATTCAGAGCCAGAACAAGTGAATCTCCTAAGCTTTCGTCCGGGAAGGAACTCGTCGCCAACTTGACCAGATCAGTGATTCCGACACGATTTAGAAGAAATCCGCAGATCAATCCGATCGCCACCCCAAAGGTCGCGGTTGAAAACCCACGCAGCGTAAAATCCTTCATCAAGGATTCTACGAAGATAAAAAAACCGGCCACGATCAGCGCTCCAAACAATCCGGCTCATAGTTCAATTGCGGGGGTGCTCAGGGCAATCGCCAAGCCCGCGAGCTCACAAATGACGACATAAGTGAGCCGAGCGACGTTGACGGAATGAGGGGAGCGTTTCATTTCTATCAGAAAAAGTGAGGGGATAGCTATGACAGGTCACCTCCTTGGAGGCAAGCTCCCCCTACTGGGAAACTTCGGGCCAGACTACTTTAGCGTCCTTACCGCCCGCCGGAATCGTATCCCCAAGGTCTTTCGTGGTAATGAAAAGCATAAACCCAATCAAGAGCAGCGCAAACCCAGTCTGAACCACTTCCAGCACCCGCGGATTAACCGGACGACCGCGAATCCACTCAATGATGGCCATGACAATATGCCCGCCATCCAGCACAGGTAAGGGCAGCATATTCAAGACCGCCAGATTAACGTTAAAGAGGACAAAAAACCACATCACCCTCAACCAACCGTCTTCAGTCTTGAGAAGGAGATATTTTGTTCGGGCGATTCCAACCGGACCGGCAAGCTGATCGACACCTACATGCGAAGATGGAGAAGTGACCTTCGAAATCGTGACCCACATTGTCTTCAGGCTGTCCATAATTTGAAAATACGGAGTTGGATGCACCATGGCAGTCTCGATATTCGCCTGCCAATCCCAAAGAATTCCGACTTTGGGATCCTGATCCTCAAAAATCTCACCTGCCGGCTTTAAAGGCGTTACACTGCACTCGATAACTTGATCACCGCGCCTTACTTGGAAAACGCTTTGCTTCCATCCATTGTCAGCCAACAACTGACTTACGTGAAGAGTTCCCACA
>PBTU01000092.1 GCA_002729295.1 Verrucomicrobiales bacterium
CAAGGGAAAGCTCGTTGACGAGAAAAGGCTTCGTCTGAGCGGCGGTGACTCTGAGGCGAAGAAATTTTGACCCCTCGGGAAGGGAGATGGCAGCGACTCCATTGGCAAGAGTCACCGGGGCGCTCCATTTTATTCCGTCGATGGAAGATTCCAAAATGCCATTCTCCAGGACGCTTTGTTCCTCGCCTCCGGTTGGGCAGGTAATTTTTCCTTCGACCGGAAAGGGGAATTCGAAAGTTAGGTGGTTGCCTTTACTGACTCCTCCGTGAGATTGAAAGTAGCTATCGAGGTCGCCATCGAAGGCGAGTTCCGGCCAGCGATCCCCGGCGTGTTTCATGTCGGTGGTGACCTTGGTTCCCTGAAGGGCGGCTCTTTTCGGAGGGAGGTAGATATCGGCGACCTCGAGACTGTTATTTTGGTAGAAGTTGAGAATGGGAAGCATTCGGGTTTGGAATTGTTCGAACCTGTGGGTTGAGGGAGCCGACCAAGCGGCTTCGGCGAATGCGGCGAGGCGGGGGAAGAGTTGGTAGATGAGTTTCTCTTCGCCGTGAACCAAGGGTGACCACAGGGTGGCTTGCATCGCGGGTGATTTCTGAAATTGATAGACCTTTGCGATGGAGATCATGGGAGTGGTGGCTTCGCGGGTGGGGTCTTCGGCGAGCTCGAGTTCTGGGGGGCGTTGATAAGTCGAGAGGTCAATCGCAGGGACGCTAGCGGGATCAAATCGCTTGCGTTTGTAGGTTGCGAGAATGGCGTCGATTTTTTTCAGGAAGTGGCCTTGCAAGGCTGCGGGCGAGGCAAGTTTGTTGGCTTTGAGGTAGCTTTGCGCCCGTGGAGAATTTTGCCATTCGATCCAGGGAACCTCAGGGGCGTGAATTCTGATTTCCTCGTCCGTAAAGAGAGTCGCAACTTCGGAAAACAGCGTGCTGAGGAAGGCGAATGTTTCGGGGGAGGGAGCCAGAGTATCGGGGAATGTTCCCCAGATAGACCGCACTTCCGGACCGTAGTCTGGCAGGTCCTTGTTCCCTAATTCGGGGTAAGCGGCAAGGATTGCGGAGGCATGGGTGGGGAGGGAAAATCCGGGGATGACCTTGATATGAAATTTCGCGGCGTGCGAGAGCAGTTCTTTGATGTTTTCCTGGGAATAATATCCTCCGTATTCCTCCGAGTTTTCGTCATCAGAGTGGTAAGTGTATGGGGGTGTCGAATTGCGGAGAGAGCCGATTCCGGTCAGCTTGGGGAATTTTTTGCTTTCGAGCCGCCAGCCCTGATCGTCGTTGAGATGAAGGTGGAGTTCGTTGAGTTTGTGGTAGCTCATCCAGCTGAGAAGTGACTTTAGGGTTTTGACCGGGAAGAGGTGTCGGGCGGTGTCGATGAAGAGAATGCGACGTTTTGCTACCGGGGAGTCTTTGATCGTGAGACAAGGAATTTTAGACGATTGTTGGGGTTGGGCCTCGATGGGGAGGAGTTGGGAAAACGTTTGAATTCCGTTAAGAATACCTTCTCCGCCTCTTCCGCGAATTACCGCGGCCTTTGGATTGATGGTGAGGGTATAGGCACTTGCGGGCAGGGACTCGTCGATTTCGAGAATGATTTTTTGGGGGACCTGGCGGCCTTGCCAGGGTTTGAGAAGGCGGTGTTGCAAGCCGGTGAGTTTTCCCAGAGAGGAGCTGAGGGTTTGAGCTTCCTGTGCAAGGGATTCGGGAGTCACGATTGCAGTGCGGTAGTCGATAGGCATGGTTCCTTCGCCAAGCGTGGTTTCGCGAGGTACGGGGACTTGGGCTGCCAATTGGGAACTGAATACCAGAAGCCCAAGGAGTAAGTGACGAAGCATGGCGGGACGATGGCGCGGGGATGAATGTTGTGCAAGTGAGACATTCTCAAAGCTGGTTGCTTGACCCCGCGCGGATAAAGGGAATATTCCTCGTCTATGAAGTTATCTCTTCCTCTCCTCGTTCTCGCCTCATTGCCGGCGTTCGCCGAACTCAAGGTTCCTCAGTTCTTTTCTGATGGCATGGTCCTCCAGCGTGATGACTCCGCCAAGATCTGGGGTTGGGCCAAGCCGGGTGCCGATATCAAGGTCAGCCTTGGAAGCCAGGCTCTCACGGCCAAGACCAGCAAGTCGGGTGATTGGGTNGTGGATTTCAAAGGACTCAAGGCTTCGGATGCNAGCCAAACCCTCACCATTGAAGGAGACGGAGGTAAGAAAGAGATNAAGGANGTCTTGGTCGGAGAAGTTTGGCTCGCCTCGGGGCAGTCGAATATGGAGTGGCGCGTTTCTNCCAGTGATGGAGCTGAGAAAGAAATTGCAGGAGCTAAAGATCCTCTTCTCCGAGTCTTCGTTTCGTCCAACGTGGCCAAGGGTGAGCCGCAGAAAGATTGGAGCGGAAGCTGGAACCCAACGGAGCCGGACAATACCAAGAATTTTACCGCAGTCGGTTATTATTTCGCAAAGCAATTGCGGGCCGAGCTTGGAGTGCCAGTGGGCATTATCGAATGTGCTTGGGGCGGTAAGCCGGTGGAAGCGTTCACCAGCATGGAGGCCTTGAAAGCACTCCCTGAAGCCAAGGGTGTCGTTGAAAAAAGGGCGAAGGCCGAAGCTGCCTGGAACCCGAAGAAGACCATGGAAAATTTCAACAAGCAGAAAGCCGCTTTCGACGCCAAACTGAAAGAATGGCAGAAGGAGAAGAAGGGTAAGAAGCCGCGTGGTCCCCGCAAGCCCACCGATCCCGGCCAGAATCCCAGCCTCGCTTCGACAATCTACAACGGCATGATTTCTCCGCTCGCGGGTTATGGAGCCAAAGGTGCGATTTGGTATCAGGGTGAGTCGAATGCCAACGGAGGCACTGCCAGTGTTTACGAAGAACTCCTTGGTTGCATGGTTGCCGATTGGCGCAAGCGCTGGGGAAATGAGATGTCTTTTTACTGGGTACAGCTCGCCAACTTTCGCGCGCCAACCACCACTCCCGGAGTTGAGAGTGATTGGGTCGTGGTGCAGGACGAAATGCGCCGCGCGCTTAAGTCAATTCCCAAAGGTGGCATGGCTGTCATCAATGAGATCGGAGCCGCCAATGACATTCATCCCCGTAACAAGCTGGACGTCGGCAAGCGTCTCGCACGTTGGGCTCTCAACCAGGACTACGGGAAGAAAGACGTCGTCGTTTCCGGCCCGCTCTATTCTGGATCAGAGATCAAGGATGGCAAGATCATCGTTTCCTTCGACCATGCCGTTGGCTTGAGGTCCCGCGATGGCAAGCCGCTGCAACGTTTCGAAATCGCTGGAGCCGACGGCAAGTGGGACTGGGCGCAAGCGACGATCGAAAATGGCAAGGTCATCCTTTCATCCAATACCGTGAATGACCCGAAAAAGGCTCGTTACGCTTGGGCTACCAACCCAACTGGCGCCAACCTCGTGAACGCCGAAGGCCTTCCTGCGAGTTGCTTCACCACGGAGTAAATTTAGTTTTAATCCCCAAACGGGCCGCTCCTTGGAGCGGCCCGTTTTTGGTTTAAGCAGACTGACATAGACCGCTTCCGGCAATGCGATGGAGCCACCGACCGTGGTGGCGATCATTTTCACCAAGTCTCGTCTTTCCATGATGAAAAGACTCCCGAGAATAAGGATATCTGCGTTAGGAAAAATCTCCCGACATCGATTCTTGAAAGGGTGGGGGATTTGGAATGGTTTAAGGGCCATGATGAAGACGATTTTTCGGATGGGGCTGTTTTTGGCAGCCGGATGGAGTTGGGCGGCGGAGAAGCCGAATATCATTTTGGTGATGGCTGATGATTTGGGGATTGGTGATATTTCGCCGACTAATTTGGAGTGTAAAATTAAGACGCCGTATTTGCAGAAGATGGCGAAAGAGGGGATGACTTTCCTCGATGCGCATACGCCGAGCTCGGTGTGCACCCCGACGCGTTATGGTTTGCTGACCGGACGTTATAACTGGCGATCACGGCTTGCGCGGGGCGTACTGAGCGGACGGAGTCCTCATTTGATTCCGGCGGATCGTCCGACGCTTGGGCATTTGTTGAAGGGAGCGGGTTATCATACTTCGATGATCGGGAAGTGGCATCTGGGATGGGATTGGGCCAAGGACGGGAATGAGATCGACTTTACCAAGCCGGTGAAAAACGGGCCAAACATCAATGGCTTTGACCAATACTACGGGCACTGTGGGTCACTCGATATGCCGCCCTATGTCTGGGTGGATACCGGCAAGGTGACCGCGCAGCCGAAGCGCGAAGAAGGGGTAACCAAGAAAGAAGATCCCTACGGCTGGTATCGCAAAGGACCCATCGCGCCGGATTTCAAGATCGACGAAGTCTTGCCTCATCTTTTCGACAAGACCATGGAGCGCGTGAAGGAACGGGCGAAGGAGGACAAGCCATTCTTTATCTATCTTCCGCTTCCGGCACCGCATACGCCCATCGTGCCCGTGCCTCCGTTCAAAGGCGCGAGTGGTATCAACCCCTACGCCGACTTTGTGCAGCAGATGGATCATCACATGGGGGACTTGATTGCGGCGGTGAAAGCAGCCGGCATCGACGAAAACACCATGATCATTTTCACGAGCGACAATGGATGTTCGCCTGAAGGGAATTTCGAAGTGCTCGGGAAGAAAGGGCACGATCCCAGCGGCGTGTATCGCGGACACAAGGCTGACATCTATGAAGGCGGACATCGCGTGCCTTTGATCGTGCGTTGGCCCGGTAAGGTCGTCGCGGGGGTGAAGCGGCAAGACCTCGCCTGCCTCACCGACATCTACACCACTCTTGAAGAAATTACCGGGCAGGAGCGCAAGGCACTGGGCGGCGAAGATGGCTACAGCTTATGGCCGGCTTTAAATGGGAAAAGCAAGACCGCACGCAAGAGCCTGATCAGCCATTCCATCGGCGGGTCATTTGCGATTCGTGAAGGCTTCTGGAAATTATGTCTTTGTCGTGGAAGCGGTGGCTGGAGTGCTCCCCGTGAAAATGTCGCCAAGAAAGAGGGCCTTCCCGAAATGCAGTTGTTCAATCTCGAGGCCGATCCCGGTGAAACTAAAAACCTTCTCAAGGATGAACCGAAGAAAGTTAAGGAACTCCTCGCCCTGCTGGACAAGCAAGTCAAAGAAGGTCGCTGTACTCCCGGTGAAGCGGTGAAGAACGACCGCGAGGTAAAAGTGAAATAAGCTGCGAGCAGAAAGCATGCGGGTTGTTAGCCAATTTGGAGAGCTGGAGAGCTGGAGAGCTTGGCGTTAAGAACTACCTCGAGCGCGGAGCCGTCAGGATTCTGACGGCGGAGACCGTTGTGCCGGGGAAGCCAGACAACAGGCGGGATAGCGAGCAAAATAAAAGTGAGAACCAGCAGCTTCTTGCGCATGCTGGTGAGGCTCTTCGATTAAGCAGGCGTTCGAAATTCTTTAGTGATCGAGAAACGGTCTGGATGATCTTTGCTATCGACAGGGGGCTTATCAAACCGGCATCTTCCCAAGATGACTTTTACCCGCCGACACTTTCTAAAAAACACGACGTCTTTCGGACTTGCCGGATCGCTTGGCTTCAGCATGAAACTCGGGGCTGCCCCTACGGCGACTATTCTTGAAACAAAGACGATCAGCCAATTGCCGAATCTATATCACGGTTGGCCAACGCTGACCCGGAGGTCAAACGGACAGCTTCTTATCGTGTGCTCCGGGGGACGGGAGCAACACGTGTGTCCTTTTGGACGGGTCGAAATGCAGCGGTCGGATGACGATGGCAAGACGTGGACCTTTCCACGGACGCTCCTCGATGGTCCGATAGATGACCGGGACGCCGGAGTGATGGAGACGGCTAAAGGGACACTTCTCGTGACGACATTTACCTCTCTCGCCTACGCCAGCCATTTTCCCAACGACGGTCGTCGCGCGCGGTGGTTGGCGGCCCATCAACGGATCCCGGAAAAGGAGCGTAACACGGAACTTGGAGAATGGATGATCCGTTCCACCGATGGCGGCATCACCTGGTCCGAGCGTTATTCCACCATCGTCAATAGCCCGCACGGGCCGACGCAACTTTCCGATGGCAGGCTTCTTTATGCCGGCAAGAAACTCTGGCACGAGGGAGAGGAAATCGGCGTTTGCGAGTCCCGCGATGATGGCAAATCCTGGCAATGGCTGGCTGGAATCCTAACCCGCCCGGGCGATAATCACAAAGACTACCATGAGCTTCATGCCATCGAAGGGGCCGAGGGCAGGCTCATCGTTCACATCCGAAATCACAATAAGGCCGACCATCGGGAAACCCTCCAAAGTGAATCCAAAGACGGCGGGAAAACCTGGTCCATGCCACGGGCCATCGGAGTGTGGGGGCTTCCTTCATTTTTGACCCGGCTTCGCGATGGACGTCTCTTGATGAGTTACGGTCATCGTCGCAAGCCATTTGGAAACCAGGCTCGCGTGAGCGATGACCACGGCAAATCCTGGTCGGAGCCCGTGATCATTTCCGGCGATGGCGCATCGGACGATCTTGGCTATCCCAGCACTGTCGAACTCGCGGACGGCACCTTGCTTACCGTCTGGTATGAACAGCTGGCGTCGTCCAAGTTCGCGGTGTTGCGTCAGGCTCACTGGAAGCTTGCATAGGCTTTCAAGGTGGGGGCGTTGCAAGAGGTTCCGGAGATGTCAGAGTGTGTTCGTGGTCCAATTGATACAGCGAGCCGGATTCCAATGTAGCGGATTGGTCGCATGGATCGTTGTTGGGATCATCGTGCCTTCGAATCAGACGTAGAGTTGAAACCAATCGCTGGGAAAGATCGTTAGATTTCATTGCCTAAGGCAGTATTGCGTCAAAGACTCCACTTATGTTTCCAAAAGCCTTCCTTCCTTTTCTCTTTCTCCCGCTCCTTGTTCGTGGTGCCGATCGTCCGAATGTCGTCCTGATCATCTGCGACGACCTCAATGACTACGTCGAAACCCTTGGCGGCCATCCCCAGGCCAAGACGCCCAATATGAAGCGGCTGATGGATCGCGGGGTGTCGTTCACGCAGGCCCATTGCAATATCCCGATCTGCAATCCTTCGCGGGCCAGTATGGTTTTCGGTCTCTATCCTCACACCTCGCAACTCTTCGGATTTGAAAAATGGCAAACCAATGTGGTTTTTAAAAACTCGCGCACCTTCATGGATCACTTCCGGGCCAATGGATACCACACTCTGGGAACGGGGAAGATCATGCACAGTGGGGAGCGGAAGGAATGGGTCGAATACGGGAACGATGCAGATTACAGTCCGCTGGCGCATCGTGATGGGAAAAATGTAGCGCATCCGGATGTTCCTTCTCCCTTCCGCGATGATTTCGAATCGATCGATGGATCCTTTGGACCTCTGAAAAAAGTGAAAGCTCCCTTCAGCTGGAAGAGCGGGACTTGGCGGAAGCTGGAAGATTTCAAATACAATTCCGAAGAGGATCGTGATCTCACCGCAGATGAAAAGAATGGCCAATGGGCGGTTGAGAATCTCAAGTCGCTTGCTCAGTCCAAAAAGCCCTTCTTGATGGGCGTGGGATTCATTCGTCCGCACACACCCTTGATTGTGCCGCAGAAATACTTCGATCGCTTCCCGTTGGAGTCAATCAAGCTTCCGGTAATCAAGCGGGGCGATGTCGAGGATACCTTTAAACGAACGGTTGGCTCGAAAGAAGACGACCGAAGTGGTGACCGGGGTTCCAAAATCTACGACCAGCTCATTGCTTCGTATGGAGGTGACCGGGAACTAGCCTTGAAGAAATTTATTCAAGCCTATCTCGCCTCGGTGGCTTCAGTGGACGATCTGATCGGCGAGGTTCTCGATACCATTGAGGAAAGCGACTTGAAAGAGAACACTATTGTGATTTTGACCTCCGATCATGGATGGGGCATGGGCGAGAAAGATTACCTCTATAAGAACTCACTCTGGCAGGAAAGCACCCGCGTGCCCCTCGTTATCTCCGCACCGGGATTGACCAAGCCCGGAATTTGCGGGCAGCCGGTAAGCTTGATCGACCTTTACCCCACCTTGGTTGATCTATGTGACCTTCCTAAAGAGACTGGCAAGAATGCCAAAGGCCGACCGCTGGACGGGCATTCCCTCAAGCCTCTGCTTGCCAAGCCTGATGGCGGGTGGACCGGGCCGGCTGCCGTTCTTACCGCAATGTATAAGTGGGCTGATTACTACGACCCTGCGGAACAGAACTACGCTCTGCGCGATAAAGAATGGCGCTATATTCGATACGAGAACGGAAAAGAAGAACTCTACCATGTCGCCGAAGATCCTCATGAGTGGACGAATTTGGCCTTGGATTCAAAGCACGAAGCAACGCTGTTTTCCTATCGTGAGAGCTTGTTAAAGCGGATTCCCAAATCAATTCCCAAACCGGAAGTGACAGCCGACGAATGGAAGGACCGGTATTTTAAGAGGCATCCAGGGGCGGACACCAATAAAGATGGCAAGCTGACTTGGGCGGAACACAAAGCCCATAAGAACCTCAAAGCGAAGAACTAATCATGACGAAAATTTTTTCTCTCTTATTCCTCTGTCAGTTGGTGGCCGGGGCCGCCGAAAAGCCGAATCTGATCGTCATCATGACGGATGACATGGGCTATGCCGATGTGGGCTTCAATGGCTGCAAGGACATCCCCACCCCCCACATTGATTCGATCGCTAAAAACGGGGTGAAATTCACCTCGGGTTATGTGGCCTATTCGGTGTGTGGTCCCAGTCGGGCGGCTTTCATGACGGGACGTTATGGGCAGCGCTTTGGTTTCGAGCGCAACCCGCAGTACCAACCGAAAGATGAGAACATGGGGCTTCCTTTCAGCGAGTCGACCATCGCCGATATTTTGGGCAAGGTGGGTTATCATTCCGGGGTAATTGGGAAATGGCATCTCGGAGCGACCAAAAAACACCATCCGATGAAACGGGGATTTCAGGAATTCTACGGCCATCTCGGAGGAGGGCATCAATACATGCCGGAAGAGCTCAAGCTCAAAGACAGCTATGCGGTTGACACGGAATCGCAAAGTTATCGCACCTGGATTATGAAGAATCATGAACCGGTCCCGCCCCGGAAATATCTCACCGATGAATTCTCGGACGAGGCCGTCGGGTTCATCGAGCGAAATCACGAGAAGCCTTTCTTTCTATTCCTTTCCTACAATGCGCCGCATGGTCCATTGCAGGCGACTCCGGAATATCTCGCTCGCTTTTCGGATATCCAGGACAAGAAGCGCAAAACCTACGCCGCCATGGTGAGCGCGGTTGACGATGGGGTGGGACGTGTCCTCGCGACACTTCGTGAGAAGAAAGTGGAGAAAAATACCATCGTCTTTTTTCTTTCAGACAATGGCGGCCCCACGACCAAGAACGGTTCTGACAACGGCCCGCTTCGCGGGAACAAAGGTGATGCCTGGGAAGGTGGCTTTCGGGTTCCCTTCGCGGTTCAGTGGCCTGGCGAATTCCCAAAAGGAAAGAGCTATGATCATCCGGTCACTTCGCTCGACATCTGCGCGACCATTGTGGAATTGAGC
>PBTU01000093.1 GCA_002729295.1 Verrucomicrobiales bacterium
AGACGTAATCGAGGAGTCGCGTGATCATGAGGAGGGCGTTTCCTGAGGGGGGGATTTGCGAAGGTAAATCACGATGATGATGCCGGTAAGAAAAATGTTGGAAAAAGCAAAGATAAGGAGTTGGGGATCAAGGAAGCGTTGTCCGATCAGAGTAAGCATCTCGAAACCCGCCGTGAGAGTGTAGGGATCTGAAACATAGCTACCAGATGGTGGTTGGAGAAAATGGACAAAGGCGAATAAGAGTGAAATTGCGAAAATGGCGATTGCGGGTTGCAGGCTTTTGAGGGCTAGATTGGGGATTTCATTTGTCGGCACGGTTGGGTTCCAAATTCTCCAATCCAGAATGTGAATCAAGAGAGCCATGATTAGGAAAATTCCACCGCAGGTAAAAAATCCGATACCGCATTGGCATGGGCCCGAGAGAATCGAATTTCCAGGCCTTCTGAATAGAGAAAGCCAAAAAGAGTCGTCATTGGCAGGTGGTCTGGACCTGATGGTTCGAATGAGGGGCCAGAGTCCAAGTAGAGCTGTCAGCAAGAGGGCTCTTTTGAAATAAGTATCAAACTCAGCTTTGGCCGCCTTTTTCCCCAACCAGGTGAAAGTGTCGGTGGTGTCTTTGTTTGCGAAGACCTCCGCGAAGCTTTTTCCGGCATTGAAGAGGAGGGGGGAAATGAGAGCCGCCAGAAGAAAGGAAACACTGATATAAATCAGTATGTTAAAGGCATCGCGCATCCCTTTATTCCCCATAAGGGGGAATCTACAACGGAAAATGATGTGATGGGAAACTGAATTTGGAAATTGGATTTTTTTTAGTTCACGCAAAGATCGCGCCATGCAGAAGCATCAATGGCGGGAACAGGACGGCGATGAGACGCGGTTCTGGCGGGCGAATTATCATGGTGGGCGCTGGAGTCTCTATACCAGGATGAAAGCGGATGATGATTGGAATTGCCTCGATCCGCCGAGTATGGAGGATTGGGAAGCGCTGAGAGATGTGCTTTGGCGGAAGTATCAGCGCGGTCGTTGCTCGTGGAATCTCATTGCTAAAATCGATAAAATGCTTGGTCTCAATGATGAAGAAAAGCAGTAAGAGGTGGATCCGGGCGGACCTCGCCCATGCATGGCATCCCTTTACCGATCAGGAAGAATGGGAGTCTTCGGAGCCTTTAGTGATCGTTCGGGGAGAAGGATGTTGGCTGATTGATTCCGAAGGTCGTCGCTATTTGGATGCGAATTCGAGTATTTGGACGAATATTCACGGGCACTCACATCCACGAATTGTTGCGGTGATTCAGGAACAAGCAGCCACTTTGTGTCATAGTTCGTATCTTGGGTTTGCGAATGACAAGGCGAGTGAATTGGCGGAGCGGCTTTGTGGGTTTTTTCCCGAGGAGGCTTTGCCGCGGTGTTTCTTTTCGGACGATGGGTCGACGGCTTTGGAAGTTGCTTTGAAAATGTCGCTTCAGTGGTGTCAGCAAAATGGTCGGGAGGAGAGAGAAGGAATCATCGCATTTGATCACGCTTATCATGGAGACACTTTGGGGGCTTCTTCGGTAGGTGGTGTGTCCAGGTTTATTAAAGGATATGGAGAGTCGGGCTTGTCGACCTTCCGGGTCGCGGGGATGGAGGATTTGAAGACCCTCCCTGAGGTTGTAATGAAAACGGCATCGGCAGTCGTGATTGAACCTTTAATCCAGGGAGTAAATCAAATGCGGCCTTGGCCGAAAGGCATGTTGAAGGAGTTGCGAGAGTGGTGTGGTGCGAACGAAGTTCATTTGATTCTTGATGAAGTCATGACGGGCTTTGGAAGAACCGGTACGATGTTTGCCTGTCAGCAGGAGCAGGTGGTGCCGGATTTTCTGTGCCTCGCGAAAGGGCTGACGGGAGGAGCGATGCCCTTGGCGGCGACTCTTACCACAAAGGAAATCTACGAGGGCTTCAAAGGTGGACCTGAAAAGACCTTCTTTTATGGTCACAGCTATACCGGTAATCCTCTGGGCTGCGCGGCGGCCTTGGCAAGTTTGGAAGTGTTCGAGGAAACCGGGGTATTGGGAGATGTGGAAGAGAAAGGGGCTTATTTGGAAAAGACCTTGGCGAAATTTCCCCAGATCACTGGAATCCGGCGAGTGGGGCTTGCCTTGGGGATGGACATCGAGGGGGACGGAAAAGAATTTTGCCTAGCCTTGAGAAAATATCAGGTGCTCACAAGACCGGTTCTAAACACGATTGTTTTGATGCCACCTCTCAGTATTTCCAAGAATGAGTTGGATCATCTCGTGGGAGCGATTGAAACGGTTCTCTTGGAGAGTTAAAATCCGAGCCAAGGCCCCAGCCAGCGCTCGGTTTCGTCGATACTGGTGTTTTTACGTTGGGCGTAATCTTCGACCTGATCTTTCTGAAGATCGTTGATTTGGAAATAGTGTGATCCCGGGTGGGAGAGGTAGAGTCCGCAGACCGCTGATCCGGGATGCATCGCGCAGGACTCAGTGAGCTCAACTCCGATGCTTTCTTCGGCATTGAGGAGTTTGAAAAGGGCGGGTTTTTCCGTGTGGTCGGGTTGTGAAGGGTAGCCGGGGGCAGGACGGATGCCCTGGTATTTTTCGTGAATGAGTTCGGTTTGGGTGAATTGCCCCGGACGTTCGATTCCCCAGGCCACACGAGCGCGGTGGTGAAGGAGTTCGGCAAAGGCTTCGGCGAGGCGGTCGGCGATGGCCTGCACCATGATTGCTTCGTCAACGTCGTATGCCTCACGAAGTTCGGCGGCCCATTCGTCCGCTCCGTGTATTCCGACGACAAATCCTCCGAGGTAGTCATTCTCTTCAGCAAGATAGTCCGATAAGGCAAAGTTGGGTTTACCGGTGGATTTCTTTTGCTGCTGGCGGAGAGTATGGAAGGTGATGTTGTGGTCGGGGAGTATGATGTCGTCTCCGCTGCGATGAGCTGGAAAGAAGCCGTAGGTTCCGGTGGCGGTGAAGCGCTTTTCGGTGATGATCCGTTCCAGGAGAGCCTGGGCATCCTGGTAGAGTTCCCCGGCGACTTTGGACCCTTCTTCGTTTTTAGTTCTGAGGGTTTCCGTTTGGGAATTCCACACACCACGGAGCTCCCAGGTGTGAAAGAAAGGAGTCCAGTCGATGTAGTTGGCAAGCTCGCGGAGGGATTGAGTCTTGATCACGCGGGTTCCGGTGAATTCGGGGACGGGCGGCTTGTAGTTAGACCAATCGATGCGAGCGGCGTTCTTGCGGGCTTCTTCGAGAGAAATAGTTTCTTTCCTGGGGCCGTCGGCGAAGTTTTTACGGAGTTTCTCGTACTTGGCGTCGTTTTCGGAAATGAATCCGGCGCGTTGGTCTTCTGAGAGTAGCGCGGTGGTCACTGGGACGGAGCGTGAGGCATCGAGGACGTGTACAAGCGGGCCGGAGTAGTAATCGGCGATCTTTATTGCAGTGTGGGCGGCGGATGTAGTGGCTCCGCCGATGAGGATAGGGACGCCTTGTTTTCCGAGCCCAGCCTTCTCGGCTTCCTTGGCGACGTATATCATTTCATCGAGTGAGGGAGTGATGAGTCCGGAGAGACCAATGACATCGGCGTCGTGTTCGTGAAAGGCGGCGAGAATTTTGTCACAGGGAACCATCACGCCGAGATCGACGACATCAAAGCCATTGCAGGCGAGGACGACGCCGACGATGTTTTTGCCAATGTCGTGGACGTCGCCTTTGACCGTAGCCATGACGATTTTCCCGGCGGAGAATTCGCGGGTAGCGGCTTTTCGTGCCGCCGCGTCGTCGAGATCGGAATGAGCGGTCTGGAGCTCTTGGGCTTTGGCAATGACACGTTCCTCTTTTTCCTTCTCCATCAGAGGCTCAAGCCAAGCGACGGACTTTTTCATGACGCGGGCTGATTTGACAACCTGCGGGAGGAACATTTTTCCGGCGCCGAAGAGGTCGCCAACGATAGACATGCCGTCCATGAGCGGGCCTTCGATGACGGTGAGAGGCTTCTTGTATTTTTCGAGAGCTTCCTCGGTGTCTTCCTCGATGAACTTNTCGATGCCTTTGAGNAGAGCATGTTCGAGTCGTTTCTCGACGGTGNTTTCNCGCCAGGAAAGATCNTCTTCNTGCTTCTTNCCACCCTGNCCCTTGAATTCCTCGGCAAGATCAAGGAGGCGNTCGGTGGCTNCGTCGTCGGTGTTGAGGAGAACGTCNTCGACNGCTTTNAGGAGNTTNTTNGGGACTTCGTCGTAGACNTCNAGCATCCCNGCGTTGACGATACCCATGTCCATNCCGGCCTGACNGGCGTGGTAGAGGAANGCGGAGTGCATGGCCTCNCGGACCTTGTTGTTTCCTCGGAAAGAGAAGGAAACNTTGGAAACTCCACCTGATACTTTGGCGTGGGGGAGGTTTTCTTTAATCCATTTGGTGGCTTTGAAGAAATCGAGGGCGTAGGTGTTATGCTCTTCGATGCCTGTGGCGACGGTGAGGATATTGGGGTCGAAGATGATGTCCTGTGGCGGAAAGCCGACTTCGTCGACGAGGCAGCGATAGGCGCGTTCGCAGATTTTTATCTTGTCTGCGTAAGTGGCGGCCTGACCGTTTTCGTCGAAGGCCATGACTACGGCGGCGGCGCCGAACTTCATGATCGTCCGGGCGTTTTTCTTGAAGGCTTCTTCTCCTTCTTTGAGAGAGATCGAGTTAACAATGCCTTTGCCCTGGAGGCACTTCAGTCCGGCCTGAATGATTTCCCATTTTGAGGAATCGACAGTAATGGGAACCTTCGTGATGTCGGGTTCGGACTGCACTAGGTTGAGAAAGCGAGTCATCATGTCGACACCGTCGATTAGCCCGTCGTCGAAGCAGATGTCGATCACCGGCGCGCCGTTATCGACTTGTTGACGTGCTACGGCGAGAGCGTCTTCGAGCTTTCCTTCTTGAACGAGTTTCCGGAAGCGAGGCGAACCGGCGACGTTGGTGCGCTCCCCGATCATGAGAAAGTTTTTGTCGTCGGTGTGATTGTAGTGCTCGGTTCCTGATAGGCGGAGCAGTGGATCAATGGCAGGGATTTTTCGAGGTTCCACGTCGCGGACGCCCTTGGCAATTTCGGCAATGTGCTCTGGAGTGTTGCCGCAGCATCCGCCAGCGAAATTGATGAATCCTGAACGGGCGAAGTCGCCGAGATGTTCATTCATGTCCTCCGGGAGTTTTGGAAAGCCGGTCGGGGAGAGTGGGTCAGGCATACCGGCGTTCGGGTAGCAGGAGACAAAGGTCTCGGCGACATTGGAAAGTTCCTCAATGAAAGGGCGCATTTGGTCTGGTCCGAGAGAGCAATTGAGGCCGACGGCGAGCGGGTTGACATGGGCGACGGCATTCCAAAGAGCTTCAATTTTTTGCGCCGAGATCATTGTTTCACCACCCATTCCAACAGCGGCGGAGATGATGACGGGGAGCTTAAAGCCTCCTTCCTCGAAGACATCCTGAATCGCGACGAGGGCGGCTTTGGAATTAAGGGCATCGAAAATGGTTTCGACCATGAGGATGTCTGATCCGCCTTCGATGAGGGCGAGGATTTGCTCCTTATAAGATTGGTAGACTTGGTCGAAAGTGACCGTTCGGAAGCCGGGATCGTCGGGGTCGACGGCGGAGTTGTTGAGTCCGACGGTCATCGGGCCGATAGCCCCGGCAACATAGCGGGGGATGCCGGTTTCATTGGCGATTTGGTCTGCGACTTTCCTGGCGAGTTGTGCTGATTTGATGTTGATCTCGTCGGAGAGCTCGCGGAGGAATGGGTTTTCGATAATGCCCTGATAAAACTCGGGGTCTTTTCGACCGGTGCCTTTTTCGCGAGGGTCCTCAACGAAAAATTCTGACTGGGCGATGGTGGTGGCGGAGAAGGTGTTGGTTTCGACGATGTCGGAGCCTGCATTGTAGAAGCGCTTATGGATGTCGGAGATGACATCGGGCTTGGTAAGAGAGAGAATGTCGCCGTTGTTGAGAAGATCCTTTTCCGTGTCTGCGAAGCGGTTGCCACGAGCGTCGCTTTCTTCCAGGCCGTAAGTTCGGATAGTGGTTCCCATCGCTCCGTCGAGGACGAGAATGCGTTCAGCGAGGGCGGCTTTGAGTTCGTTGGTAAGATCGTTCGACATGGGCTTGCGCTGCAGGCAGAGTTTTGGTCTGATTTGATGGCTTCGCAAGAACAAATCTACGTATCATGATATGTTGATGGGTTTTTGGTGAGTGCAGGAGGCAGCGTGGCTAAATCAGGATGTCAGTGGTCAATGAAGCATAGCGTTTGGAGGATCTCGTTGATTTTGAGTTCAGAGGTGACTTGGTGAAAGTGGGCACTGGAGAATGACGACTTTCCGTGGATCCTGCTCGACCGAGTGTCTCATCACTATGTTGAATTTTCTCTCATTCGCATGGTCGGCGGGACCAGCAGATTCAGGAGTTTTTCAAGAATTGATCGAATCACCGAGAGAGGTGGAGCGGCTATAATTACTCCTTGTGCTTGATCTCCGGATGCAGGAATGAGACTGTCCGCGCGGCGAAAAAAATGGGGCTGTAGCTCAGTTGGTTAGAGCAGGGGACTCATAATCCCTTTGTCCAGGGTTCAAGTCCCTGCGGCCCTACCATTTTTTAGTAAGGCGATTGGTGGTCGCTGTTACGGCCTGGCTTCCAGAGCGCCTTTCTTCATCTGAGCGGACATCAAAGTGAGCGCGTTGGCCCGGGTAGGTGCGAGGTGCTCCTTGAGGCCGGTTTTGTCGATGAAGGAAAGATCGGCGCTTAAGACGTCGTCGGGGGATTCGTTGTCGAGGATGCGGACGAAGAGCGCGATCATGCCCTTGGTGATAACGGAGTCGGAATCGGCGAGGTAGTGCATTTTCCCGTTCTCCGTGGTGGATTCCAGCCAGACTTGGGATTGACAGCCTTTGATGAGGCGGTCGGCGGTGTGCAGGCTTTCGTCCATGGGAGCGAGTTTTTTTCCCAACCCGATGACATACTCGTACCGCTCGGTCCAATCTTGAAAGAGGTTAAGTTCGTCGAGGAGTTCCTGTTGCTTCTCTGTGATCGTCACGTGCGATAAGTATTCGAGGTTTTCGAGAAAAGCAAAGGAATCAACGAAGCATCATGAGTGCTTTATTGAGTGCGGCTTCCAAGACATCGATTTCTTGCTCTGTGTTGTAGAGGGCAAAGGAGGCCCGCAGAGTGCCCGAAACGCCGAAGCGCGCCATCAGAGGCTGGCAGCAGTGGTGTCCGGTGCGCAGGGCAAGGCCCATTTGGTCAAGGAGAGTGCCAAGGTCGTAGTGATGGACACCCTCGAAGTTGAACGAGATTGCTCCCGTGCGGTCGGGGGGGCCGTAAATGGTGACTCCGTCGAGTTCGGCAAGCATTGCGGCGGCCTTTTTGATGAGGGCCGACTCATGCGAGGCGATGTGAGTAAGTCCCACTTTATTCACATAGTCGATGGCGGCGGCGAGGGCGATTCCGCCTTCGATGTTTGGAGTGCCGGCTTCGAATTTGAAAGGCGGCTCGTTATAGGTGGTTTTTTCGAAGGTGACTTCTTTAATCATTTCTCCGCCTCCGCGCCAGGGCGGTAATTCACAGAGTAAATCATACTTTCCGAATAGAATTCCGATGCCGGTGGGGCCATACATCTTGTGTCCTGAAAAGGCGTAAAAATCACAATCAACATGCTTCACATCAATGCTCATGTGCGGTAAGGACTGAGCGCCGTCGATAAAGGTGAGCGCGCCGACTTTCTTGGCCTGTGAACAAATCTGAATAACCTTATTCACAGTGCCGAAGGCGTTGGAAACATGGTTGACCGCGACTAACTTGGTGCGGTCGGAGAGGAGTTCCTGATAGGCGTCGAGATCGAGAGTGCCATCGTCGAGGACAGGGATCACTTTTAATGTTATCCCCAGTCGTTCACAGAGCATCTGCCACGGAACAGTGTTGGAATGATGCTCTAATCCGGAGATGATGATCTCGTCTCCATTAACAAAACGGTCGGATCTTCCCAGGGACGAAGCGACGAGATTGACCGAATCGGTGGTGCCGGAGGTGAAGATAATTTCTTCGGGGCGAGTTGCATTGAGGTGTCGGGCAATTGTCTCGCGGGCCGCTTCATGCGCTGCCGTGGCGGCTTGGGCGAGATGATGGACGCCGCGGTGGATATTTGAGTTGAGCTGTTCGTAGTAATTCCGGGAGGCATTGAGAACCGGGAGCGGTTTTTGAGAGGTGGCGGCGTTATCCAGATAAACCAAGGGTTTGCTGTGAACTGACTGGGCCAGAATAGGGAAATCGTCTCGATAAGTGTGTGGGTCGAACGCGTTCACAGTTCTTGTGTAAACCCGCAGAGGGCTTCCCGCAAGTCATGGCTGTCGAGTCATCGCTTGGAGCTTGAGTTTCGCGGTGTTTTGGAAAAGAACCTTCGTGTGATTGATTCCTCGACCGGATGGCTGCTTGTGGGCCTGGCCGCCTTGTGTGTGGGCTTGGGGAAAGCGGGGTTTTCGGGACTGGGGCTGATTGCGGTTTTTATTATGGCCGAGCTTTTTGGGAAGCAGTCGGTTGGGATTCTCTTGCCGATGTTGGTGGTGGCAGATCTCAGCGTTTACCCCATGTTTCGAAAGCATGCCTCGTGGGGGCCGGTTTGGTTATTGTTACCGCCGACTTTGGTTGGGATGGTTTTGGGATTCTATCTTCTTGATTGGTTGCCGGAAGAATGGGCCAAGCCAGTGATTGGTTCGATGATTCTTTTGATGGTGGTGCTTCAGTTGGGGAGGAGAATGGCTCCAGTGCTTTTTAGTCGAATGGCGCATTCGAGAGGCTTTGGCCTTGGAGCGGGTTCCTTTGCGGGATTCGCAACAATGGTGGCCAATGCCGCTGGTCCGGTGTTTCAACTGTATCTTCTGTCAAAGAAGGTTCCCAAAATGGAGTTAATCGGGATTGGAGCGCGATTTTTCCTTCTCGTAAACCTAATCAAACTTCCCTGTATGGGCGGCTTGAATTTCACGACTCCTGAGTCGCTTCTTTTAAATCTCAAGTTGATTCCGCTGATCCTGATTGGGGTCTTTTTTGGGAAGCATCTTCTTCAGCTCATTTCCCAAAAGATTTTTGAGTGGATGGTGGTGGGCTTTGCAGTCCTTGCGGGGTTCCGGTTAATTTTGATTTAACGCCAGGGAGTTTGGATTTGCAGGAGCCGTTGGTAGTTTTGATAGGCGAGGTATCCGAAGAGAATGGGAGCGAAGATGCCGATCTTTAGAACAAGGCAGGTGATGGCCAGGAGAACCCCTGTGATAATTCCTACCTGATAGGTGATTTTTATTCGATGGTCTCCGAGTGCGGCATGGAGCATTTGTCCGCCGTCCATAGGCATGATGGGGAAGAGATTGAGGACAGCCCAAAAAATGGAAATGAAGAATAGTTTCGACAGGAATTCACTGATGCCCGGTTGAAAAGGAATTTGGGAGTAAATGAGATAGGCGACCAATCCGAGGATGATTTGAATTCCTGGTCCAGCGAAGGTGGTGAGGAAACTTTCCTTCCGAGTGAACCTTGCCCCCGGGAAAATTGCCACTCCACCCATACCGTGGAGGACGATTTCAGGATTGCGAACGCCGAATTTTCTTCCAGTGAGAGCGTGACCCAGTTCATGGACGAGAATCGAAAAGAAGCCCGCCAGCATGAAGAGGAGCATTTGAATTAATCCGTTTCGATCCGAAAGGTCACGGGGGATTCCGAGAAGTGCAAGAATGACCCAGTGGAAGGGTTCGACCCGGACGGGAATGCGAAAAATGGTAAATTGAAACACGGGGTGAATCTATGCAGGAAGATTGCGCGCTGCAAGTGAAGGCAGGGGAAGATTTTTAAGGTTCGGTTTCAATGATGGAGTCAGATTGCGCGATGCAGAGGTATCCGCCCTGAGCGAATGGTCGGTGTCTTCC
>PBTU01000094.1 GCA_002729295.1 Verrucomicrobiales bacterium
GAAGGATGAACGTGAACAGCATGTTGATGTTGCCGAGCAATTGCGGCGTCTGAAGCAGGATGCTGACGATGATAAACCTTTGGATGATGTTTGGGGAACAAAAAGGCGTTCCAGTTCGTGGCTATGGATTCTGCTGCTGGGGATCATCATGCCGTTGATTATTATCGGGATTATTATTTCGAAGCTGACGCAGAATCCCAACGAAGGGCCGGAGATTGAATTGAAGGATGGAGTTGGTGTGCTGAAAAAGGATTTTTCTGCTTCCGATGGTCCCAATGGCTGGTTTTTGGGTGATTCCGAGTCGGTTACTTCCGAAGTGATTAGAATCTTGAATGCTCTTAATGACGCAAAGACTCTTGAGGAAGTAGAACCATCCATTCGCCGGTCACCCTATCGCAGTTTAAATTCAATTTCCTTGGATCGTTTGGCCAATCCATTTATCGCGGAAACGATTTCAGATTTTGAGTTAATAATTGGTCTCAGCAAGCCTGGTGGAAGTTCTGATGTCGAGGAACGAGGTTTTTTAAGTGTTGGGGGAAACCATGAGGACGGTCAGGCGTTCACGGCGTATTTTGTCGAAGAAGAGGTGGGAGGTGACAAGAAAGTCGTTCTCGACTGGGATGCCACAGCGGGGTGGGGGGAAATCAACATGAAGACCTTGGTGCAGACCAAGCCACGAAATGAGACCTTGATCAGATGTCTGATTGAAAAGAAGGCGATTTACGATTTAGAGTTTGGGGACGTGGTATACTCGGGATACATTCTTTCCGATCGGGAGAATGGTGAATATACCTTCGCCTACGTGCCGCTTTCCAGTAATGCGAGTCGAAATTTAGACGGTCAGTTAAAGGGTGCTCTTGATTACGGCAATTTTATCCTCCCGTTAAAGGAAAATGAGCCGGTAACTCTGCGTGTTCGTTTTGGAAACGAAAAAGGAACGTCCACCGTATTTGAGATTACTAGCCTCGAACACGAAAGTTGGGTCAGGCCTTAAGGTAATCCAAAAGCCCTTG
This sequence comes from Verrucomicrobiales bacterium, assembly GCA_002729295.1. Taxonomy (GTDB): domain Bacteria; phylum Verrucomicrobiota; class Verrucomicrobiia; order Verrucomicrobiales; family Akkermansiaceae; genus SW10. The sequence continues at coordinate 1,014 of PBTU01000094.1, forward strand.
TCGCATTGCGTCAACCGGCGCGTCCTGATTGAGCCAGTGTTCCAAAGAAAGCGCCCCTTGATGAAGGAGGAGGGAGAGTCCGTTGGCGATCTTGGCTCCCTGACCCCCGGCGTCGCGAAGGAGGTGGGTTCTTGAAGGGTTGTAGATGGTGTCGTAGACCAGATGATGAGGTTCCACCCAGTGTGGAGGGAAAGGAGCGGGGTCGCTTGATCTGAGTCCCACTGAAGTTGTATTGATGATGAGTTCGCTGGCTCCAATCGCTTCCTCGAGAATGGGATCATCGAGTGAAAGGATCTCAATCCGGTCACGTGGCCCTTCCAGCTTTTCGGACTGAGTTAGTCTGGCGAGTTCTTCCCGCATTGGGGTGAGTTTTTCGAGAGTGCGGTTTGCTAAAATCAGCTGGGGGCATCCTTCCATTACACACTGGGTGGCGATGGCTCTTCCAGCTCCTCCTCCCGCCCCAATAATGATGACTCTGAGGTCTCTCAAATCCATGCCAAACTCCTCCCGAATAGCCCGGACAAATCCGGGGCCGTCTGTGTTGAATCCAGTTTTTTGGCCTTCCGCATTGAACACGATAGTATTTACCGCGCCCATACTCGCGGCGGCGGGGTCGACTTGATGGCAGGCCTCTAGGGCTTCAAGCTTGTGAGGGACGGTAACGTTAATGCCTCGGATCCCGGCGGCATACATTTCCTCGAACGCTTCGTTCACCTGTCCTTCGGGCACCTCGACACGAATGTAGCGGCAATCCAGCTTGAGTTCGTTGAGCGCTGGCTGATGCAATTGAGGTGAAAGAGAATGGGCTACCGGATTTCCGATGACAGCAAATTTGGCAGGATGGTCGTGGCCGGAGTTGATTTCGGAGAGCTGATCAAGAGTGAAATAGTTCATGAGAGAAGAGCGGTNAAACGATTAATACGACGGACGCATTCCCCTTGTCCAAGGATTTCCAGAATGGCTCCAAGATCGGGCCCGCCGCTTTTTCCNGANAGGGCTACGCGGAGCGGGAACATTAGCTGTCCAGNCTTGGCGCCATTTTCCTTGGCNGTTTCTCCGATGGAACTTTTGGCTTTGGACCAGTCGGAAAGGTCAGTGAATGTTANCGCAAGTGCGGTAAGGAGGTCTCCGCTTGCTTGGTTTTTNCTNACTTTATCCAGTCCGTCATTGGCGAAGGGATAATCGGGATCGAGGTAGAAAGCCACGGCATCGGGAACTTCCGTGAGAAGAGAGATCTTTTCCTGCACGGAGGCGAGCATCGCTGGAGTCGCGTCCGAGTTGCAGGCCGCGGCAAATTCCTCGGCGCTGAGTTTATGAAGATGTTGTTGGTTGACCCACCTGCACTTTTCGATATCGAAGCGTCCAGGTGAGCGGTTGACATTTTCGAGGGAGAATTTCTTGATCAATTCATCAGGAGGAAAGATTTCGGATTCGTCTTTGGGTGACCAACCCAGAAGCGCGATAAAGTTTACCACTGCGTCTGACAAAAACCCTTGGCGCGGGTAATCTCCCACGGCAGCCCCCTCGTCGCGTTTGGACATTTTCGAGCCGTCTGAATTTAAGATTAGGGGGATGTGGGCATAGGCAGGAGGAGTGCCTCCAAAGGCTTCGATGAGTTGGAGATGCTTCGGGGTATTCATCAGATGATCTTCGCCGCGGATCACGTGTGTGATCCCCATAGTGAGATCATCGACGACATTGACAAAGTGAAAGACGAAGGAGCCATCGGAGCGTCGCACTACCATGTCGGGAGTATTTTCTTCGTTGGTATAGTCGATGGAGACCTCTCCACAAACCAAGTCGTCCATCGTGTTTAGCTTGCGATCAAAGCGGAATCTCCATGCGCCATCATCTTCGTAGACGCGGTCGGCGTCCTTGAGTTTCTCAAACCATTCCTGGTAGATTGACGTGCGCTCGGATTGAAAATAAGGACCGACTTCGCCTTCATTTCCTGGACCTTCCCAGTCCAATCCGAGCCATTCCATTCCTTCGAAAATTGCCGCGCGGGCTTTTTCGGTGTTCCGGGCTTCGTCGGTATCTTCAACACGCAGGATGAAGCTACCTCCGTATTTCTTGGCGAAGAGCCAATTGAAGAGAGCGGTGCGGGCACCCCCAAGGTGAAGGTATCCGGTGGGCGAGGGCGCAAAGCGGGTGCGGACTGGTGTGGGCATGGGAATGGCTATAGCGGCGTGTGAGCCAGTGGGCAACAGGCATTGTGAGCGAGTGTAAAACAAAGATGCAGTTTTTCTATTTCCTACTTAGCAAAATTTTCAGAGTGTCAGTTGCGTTCGGTTCATTGAGTTTCGCTGCAGCTAAGAAAATTCGATCGTCTTTGATTCACTGAGAGGGACCCCTCTTCCCGAACTGTGTGCGTATCCCAAAAGGGAGATGGAAAAAGAATGTCATAAAGGTTTCCACACGAGCCCACGTCGGTTTCCAAAAGGCCAGGGTTCCTCGATAAAGGAGGAAGTTTGGATCAAGGATATGGCGTGTCCAATTCCTTTTGATGTAAAATACCCTTCTTTTCCTTAAGAGGCCAAAAGTTAAGTTCGTTTATGCAAAAATGGTCTCGGTTTTCCGGAGCCGTTCATGAAGATAAAAGTCCGCGGATCCTACGCGAACAGGGGCTTCATGTGGCGGTCGAGGAGGTTGCCGGTGACGCATTTTGAGATGACGGCTTCGTTGGCCTTGAGGGCGTTGAGGTAGCGGTCACCCATTTGGGCGGCGATTTTGAAACCGACGTGGAGGAGTTGCCGAACGTTGGCATTGTAACCGGGGTTGCTTTGGTCGTGCGTGAGGGCGCTGACGTATTGCTCGCTGGTCCATCCGTTGACTTCCTCGGCGCTTGGAAGCTGTGAGTGGTCGATGTCGATGACGGTTGCGTAGGGTTCGCAGAGAGCTTCTTTTTTCTCGAGAGCCTTGGCGTAGATTTCCTTGGCAAGGTCGAGGGCGTCTCCGCCTGCGGTGGCGAGTCCGATGACTTCTTCGAGCCAGTTGGTGCCTGCGGTTTTGATGTGAAGTCCGGCACCGGTGCGGGCGATCGCTTTTTTGATGGGTTCGTAGATGGAGAATTTATCGGACCCAGAGTGGACGGAAAGTTTGAGAGTCTCAGGAAGTCCGTAGGCTTTCACGGCGTGTGCGAGGACGGCTAGGTCATCGTTAAATTCCTGTTCGAATTGCGCGACATCTCCGACGTAGTCGACACCCTTGTTGAAGCGGCCGGTGAATTTTGGCGCGATGGTTTGAATAGGGATTCCCTGGTCGGCGATCGCAGCGAGGATGATGAGCATTTCGGCAGGAACCTGTGGGTTATCGGTTTCGTCCATGGAGACTTCGGTGACGAAGTCATCGGTGCCGCCCTTGGCTGTCACGATGTGATCGTAGATGGCTTTGGCCTTTTGAGTGGCCTTGAGGAATTGGTTCGCGGTCCTCTCTACGAGCTCGCGGGAGATTTCGAGAGGAGCGTCAATGCCCTCGACGGAGACGGATCCAATGAGCTCTGGATGCTTGTTGATGAAGGCTTCGATATCCTCGGGGGCAGCGGCTTCGCCAATGTCATCGGCCACGTCGAGGGTGAAGAAGTTGCATGGCGCGACGAAGCGGTCAACCGTAGAGAGATTGATATGATCGGCGTCGAGCAGGTATTCGCCTTCCCAGCCAAGATCGGCGACAGCTTTATCGGCGGCATCTCGGGTGGTCTGAGGCTCGGAGCCAATGATTTCGTGCTCGCGATTAGACTTGTTCCAAGTCGGGCAGATGTCGACGCCGAGTTCTTTGGCGTCAATAAAGGCTTGGAGTTGGGCGTGGGCGCCGTGAGCGAAACGGTCGCCGACGCCGAAGGTGAATTTAGGACAGGTTTTCATAAGAAGAGTGAGTTGGTTTTCTGAGTATTGCGATTTTAGTCATTCACGGTGATCACCGCTTTAAGGGCGCCGGTGGCGGGGACGGTGAACTTGTCGAACTCCTCGGGGACTTCGGTGATGTCGAGGCGGTGGGTGATCCAGTTCTGCAGATTGATCTTTCCGTCGGTGATGATCTGGATGATCTCGGGGAAGTCTGCGGGAAGAGCATTGCGGCTGGCCATGACGGAGAGTTCACGGCGGTGGAAGAAGGGTGCTTGTGGGAAGGTGAGGTCTTGCGCGGTGATACCGACATAAACCACACGTCCTCCAACGGCAGCGTATTGATGGCATTGCACCATGGAGCCGGCGTGACCGGTGGCGTCGATGATGACGTCGCAGAATCCGCCTTCGGTGATAGTTTCAATTTCCGCAAGGTGTGAGCCGTCGGGCCTGGCGAGAACGGGGTGTGGGATGCCAAGGTTTTCGGCACAGAAGTCGAGACGGTTTTGTGCAAAGTCGACCACAAGGACCTTGAGGTCCATGAGCTTGAGAAATTCGAGGCAGGCAAGGCCGATGGGGCCGGCGCCGATAACCATGACGGTTTCGCCAGTTTGCGGGTTGCCGCGTTTTACGGCGTGGTAGCCGATGGCGAGAGTTTCCACGAGAGCAAGTTCGTCGTAGGAAAGATCGTTGCCGGGATGAAGCTTGTGAGCGGGGACGGTCCAGTTTGATTTTCGAAGTCCGCCGCTTTGGTGAACGCCTACCACGGAGACATTCGAACAGGCGTTTGAGTGTCCCTTTTTGGAAGGAATGGACTCGGGGTCATTGAGATAAGGTTCGAGCGAGCACTTGTCTCCTGCTTTGACATTAGTGACGCCTTCACCAACTGCGATGACTTCCAGTCCGAGTTCGTGTCCGGGAGTTCGCGGGTAGGAAAAGAAGGGGAACTTTCCAAGATAGCAGGAAAGATCGGTTCCGCAGATTCCCATCCGATGGGTGCGGACAAGAGCTTCTCCCGGTCCGGGTGCCTCGACGTCGGGAAGATCAACGGCGTTAATCTCTTTGACGTCGGTAAATTCGATAGCGTAAGACATTTTAGAAAGTGATTAATTGTTTTCGGGAAGTCCTTCGAGATGTCCGATGTTTTTGACGGGGTCAAAGATTTTCTGGACGGCTGCGAGAAGATCTCGGTGGATGGGTTCGGCGAGCCATTTGGACCACTTTGCAACGTTTTTGGGATTTGCTGAACCGGCGACGGTTGAGGCGATGTCGGGGTTTTCGCAGGAGAACTGTAGAGCGAGTTGTGCAATGTCGACGCCGTTTTCTTCACAGAGTTTGGCTGCGGTGCGGGCCGCGTCTTTGACTTCCTCGGGCTCCTTGAGCCATTCGGGAAGTTCGGCGTTGGTGAGGAGTCGAGCTGAGAAGGGGCCGGCGTTGATCGCTCCGAGAGTTTTCCTCTTCAACCGAGGAACGACTTCGTCAGCGAAGGCGGTATTTTGGAGCGTGTATTGGTTATACGAGAGAACGCAATCGATGTCGTCCTCTACTTGATCAAGCACAGTGTTGAAGCAAGCCATGGGGTAACACGAGAAGCCGATGGCGCGGACCTTCCCTTCGTCCTTGGCCTTGAGAAGGGCGGGGATGGTTTCTTCCCAAATCTGGGGAAGTTTTACAAACTCGACGTCGTGAAGAAGAATGATGTCGAGGTGATCAGTCCCCATGCGGTGCATGGAAACGTGGAGAGATTCGTCGACGCGTTTGGCTGAGAAGTCAAAGTGCTCGAGCGAATAACGTCCAAGTTTGGTTCCGAGGAGATAGCTCTCGCGATCAATTCCTTTGAGAGCCTGCCCAAGCATTACTTCGGACATGCCGCGACCGTAGAAGGGCGAGGTGTCGATGAAGTTCATGCCGAGATCGAGAGCGGTATGAACCGCGCCGAAGGCTTCGTTGAGGTTGATGGATCGAAATTCGGCTCCGAGTGAAGAGGCGCCGAAAGAAAGAGCCGGCAGGTCGATTCCGGTATTGCCGAGAGGACGTGTTTCCATATTTTGGAAATGAATTTGGATTAGGCGAGAGCTTCGTTGATGGCCTTGATTTCCTGAGCGGCGCAGGCTTGTGCGTCGGGCTTGGGGAAGACTTCGGCGGAGAGGTAACCGGTGTAGCCGACCTGCTTGAGGGCGGTGATGATGGGCGCGAAATTAGTGTGGCCCATGCCCATGGCGTTTCTGTTAGAGTCTGCGAAGTGAACGTGGCCAGTGTGTTTTCCGGCATCGATGATCGCTTGAGCGACGTCATCTTCCTCGATGTTCATGTGGAAGAGGTCGGCAAGAAGAACGATGTTCCCGAGATTGTTCTCTTCAATATACTTGGCACCTTCGCCGAGGTGATTGATCAAGTTGGTCTCGTAGCGATTGAGGGGTTCGTAGATGAAGGTGACGCCGTGTTTGCCAGCTGCTTCACCGGCGACTTTGAGGGCGTCGGCGAGCCAATGGAGAGCTTGGTCACGGGAGACATCGCCGCCCCATTTCCCCTGCATCGATCCAAGGATGGCAGGGCAACCGAGTTGGCCGCCGAAGTCGACCATTTGGAGAATGAAGTCGAGGGCTTTTTTGCGGATGGAAGGATCGGGATCGGTGAGAGAAAGGCCGTGTTTCACCATGCCCGCTCCGGTTCCGACGGCGGCGATGCCGAGGTCGTGTTCGGCGGCGAGAGCTTTCACTTCATTGACCGTGATGAAGTCGGGTCCGGGCAAAAAGAGCTCGACCGAGTCGTAGCCGTGCCTTGCTGCGGAGGCAAAGCCTTCGGCGAGAGGCTCGTGGAAAACGAAGGGTCCGGCGGCGGCCTCGGGGACCTGGGAAAGGGTGATTGCGGATTTCATCGGTGCGTAAATTTGAAACAATTAAACTGATTCGAGAATGATGTTGCCATAGGCGGTGGGGTCGCCAGTGCGAATGAGGCCAATGGCGTCAGGAACCATTTTTTTGAAGTCGTTGTGGGGTAAGCGACTGACTTCGAGTTCGGGATACAGCCCAGTGAATCCATCGAAACTGTCGTCGTATTTGGCGATGACCTCGTCGGGATTAGTGCTCAGGAATTCCTCGGCCTGCCAAATGTGGCCGACTTTAAAATTATTCTTCAGGACATCGAGAAGGTCGGTGATGAGGGGAATGCCGCGAGTGAGGGAGAGGTCGACAATTTCAACATCATTCCAATAAGGAAAGGCCCAATCAGCGATGACCAGAGTGTTGGTGTGGCGAATTCGCGAGAGAAGATCGTTGAGCTGTGGATTAAGAATACCTTCTTGAAGCATGGCGGCGGAAAGTTGTCAGACAATTCGTCGCAAGGGAAGAAAAATCAAGGATCTACAGGGAAAGATCCGGATAGGATCCCAGAATTTTCACAAGAGAGCAGTGGGTCTCAAGGGTGCGGAGAGCATCGCGGACTTCGGGGTCCTCGCAATGACCGGCGAGATCGACATAGAAAATGTATTCCCAGTCCTTTTGTTTGGAGGGACGGGATTCAATCTTGGACATGTTGATCTCGAAGGAATCGAAGGCCTGGAGGGCTTTTACGAGAGAGCCAGGTCGGTCGTGGACGGAGAAAAGAATGGAAGTGCGATCTTTGCCGGTGGAAGGACAGGTTTCTTCGCCGATGACTAGGAAGCGCGTGGTGTTAGTGGCGCGATCCTGAATGGCTTCTTCGAGCATGGTCAGCTCGCAAAGTTCGGCGGCGAGCGCTCCTCCCATCGCGGCGGCGCCATCGGCGGCATTCTGCTTGGCCAATTGGGCGGCCTTTGTAGTGGAGGAAACCTCGACGAGATCAGCTTCGGGAAAATTGTGTAGAATCCAATTACGGCACTGGCCGAAGACCTGTGGGTGGGAATAGAGGGTCTTAATGTCCTCGCGTGGAATGGAAGCCATAAGGCCGTTTTCGATGCGGAGGAGGATTTGGGCACAAATTCGCAGGGGGGATTCGACGAAGAGATCCAAGGTGTGGGAAACAGCTCCTTCGGTTGAGTTTTCGATGGGAACGACGCCATAGTTGGCTCTGCGCCGGGTGACGTGGTCGAAGACTTCGGCGAAGTTGGCGAGGGCATGGTATTCAACGGAGTGGCCGAATTTTTGGATGGCGGCCTGATGGGTCCAAGTCCCCTCAGGTCCAAGGTAGGCAATTTTCAGGTCGTCTTCCAAGGCGAGAGCGGCGGACATAATTTCGCGGTAAATTGCGCGGATTGATTTTTCGGGAAGACGTCCTTTATTTTTTTCGACAAGAGACTTCAGGAGGGCGTCTTCACGCTCGGGGGCGTAGATTTGAAGACTTTCCTTTTTCTTGATCTCACCAACTTCGTGGACGGCGTCCGCTCTTTGTGAGAGGAGATCGAGAAGCTGGGTGTCGATAGAATCGATCGTTTTACGAATGTCGTCGAGAGGCATGGAACGATGTTTTTGTGTTGCTGAGGGATCGCTTATTCTTCTTCGGGGGATTTTCCGGGACTTTCGGAGTCATTTGGGGTTCCCTCTTCGGGGGGCTCTTCTTCTGGTGAAGCCTCCTCCCTAGGTTTTTCCACTGCGCTGAGAGCGAGCTGCTTTTCGGCTTCTTCGGTATTGGTCTCGGATTCTTTTGAGGCTTCCTCCTCTTCGGTGCCGTCCGGAAGTTCTACTTGGCGGAGTTCGCCGATGTTTGGAAGGGCTTCGATGTCGGTGATGCCAAAGTGCTCCAAGAAAAGTTCGGTAGTGGCGTAGAGGAGGGGACGACCAGGGAGATCGGCGCGACCTTCGATTTTCACGAGTTCGCGATCGAGAAGTTTTTGGAGCATTCCGTCGCAGGATACGCCGCGGACCGCTTCAAGCGCAGATTTTGTGACCGGCTGGCGGTAGGCGATGATGGCAAGAGTTTCCATCGCCGGAGCGCTGAGGCGTTCGGGCTTCCGGCCGGGGAAGAGGAGCTTCACGAAACCAGCGTAATCCGGCTTGGTGTAGATTTTCCAACCTTTGGACCGCTCTGCAGCGACGAATGACCGATTGGCGGCTTCGTAAGTCTTGTTGAGTTCTGCGAGAGCTGAAATGACCTCTTCATTATTGAGTTCCGAAAGTTTCTCGAGGTCGAGGGAGGCCTCCGGACTATCGGGATCCAGAGTGTGTTCGGGATTTTCCGTGATTGAGTCATCGGAGAGCTCGGTAGCTCTTGTTCTGACCAAACGGGCTAATTCTGAGGTAGGAAGAGGGGACTCCGAGGCAATGAGGAGAGATTCGAGTATCGAGGCGAGATCCATATGACGATGGGGAGCCTAGGAGACTGCGAGCAGAATTCAAGAGCATGGTGGCATTGTGAATAAGTCGTGGTGTAAAATCAGCTTGCGCCGTCGTTCTAAACCTTCTAGTTGTCTCCGCCCTCTGAACCGTTTTTTCGGATTTAGTGACCCAAGCCCCATCTGAAACCTTTTCCCCAAGCATTTCCCCATGGCTAAAAAAGTTGTAAAAAAGAAAGCCGCCAAAAGGGCAGCCAAGAAAGTTCCTGCAAAGAAGTCCGCCAAGAAGGCAGCAAAGAAAGCAGCCAAGAAGGCTCCCGCAAAGAGAGCAGCCAAGAAGGTAGCGAAGAAAGCATCCAAGAAGGTAGCGAGGAAGGCAGCCAAGAAGGCAGCCAAGAAGGCAGCAAAGAAAGCAGCCAAGAAGGTAGCGAAGAAAGCATCCAAGAAGGTAGCGAAG
>PBTU01000003.1 GCA_002729295.1 Verrucomicrobiales bacterium
CTTCAAGCGGCACACCCAATTTCTTTGCTATCGCAACTTGGCTAGGGGTGAGTCTAACCTTTTTCCCACTACTGCGCCCAGATGATGTGCGGGATACGGAAGCGACTGTCTGAGCGGGCCGTCTGCTTCCACCGTTTTTAAGCTTATGAGGAAACTCTTCCTGCATACGCTTGTCAAGTTCACTATAGTAGTCTTCCGACTGAGGGTCAAACCCTTCATTCTCCACCAACTTCTTGTGCACACCAAACGCGGCATAAGTCATGGCTTCGTCTGATCCAAACCATTCGTTTCTTGAAGCCCAGTCTTCGGCTTTTGGGTCCGGACGGCGCGGCTGTTGCTGCGGCATGGGCTGTTGAACTTGAGCTTGGTGTTGAGCTTGAACTTGCTGAGCGTAACGCTCCTGCTGGATCTTAGCTTGCTGGGCACGATCATTCTCAATAGCTAACGATGTCATCTTGCGCTGCGCTTCTACAACGCCGTTTGTGTCTCCAACCTCAATGGCCCTTGCTAGCTCTTGCTCCGCTGTCCCCATCTGAGTGGTAACCCGGTTGGTATATTCATTGACATAATTAGTGTCGAGAGTGTTCATACGCTCCTTGAGTTGATCTGCCTCGGTTTTCACATTTTGTGCATACCGAAGCGCCTCTTCCTCCCGGCGTTCTGCCTCACGCATCTTTTTGGTCAAGCGGTCAATACGCTTCTGCGTATTACTTTCCGCCTTGTCAAACTGATCGTCGCTAACCTCAACCGCGTTATCTTCAATGGGCTTCTCGACAAGATCCACTTCGGTTTCTTGCGCGTCGTCCAAGTCCAATTCAATCTGCTCTTTTTCTGCTTCAGCCATTACTTGCTCCTAGAAATGAAGAATGTCTTCTGGTTCCAAAATCTTTGCCAAAACCTCGTCGTCATTGAGGATCCTGACTTCCCCGCCGTCTATCTTGAAGCGAGAGCCCGAGTAACGCGCAAACATCACCCAATCACCCTCCGCGCACCAAGGGCCCGTAGGAAACTTTTCACTGTCCAAAAAGGCTAAGTCGCCTACTTTGAGGACATATCCGACTTGTGTTGAAACCGTTTGTTCTTGAACCACCGCTTCAGGAAGGTAGATACCACCGTCCGTCTTACCTTTTCCGCGATATGGAAGAACAAGAATACGCCACCCCGTGGGTGTCGGCATTCTTTCTAGGAGAGAACCCCCAATAGCTTCGGGGTCTAGCACCCTATCTGTAGGCTCTTTGTAAGCCTCTGCGAGGTTAGCGACTCCCTCTGATGCGGCACTTAAATCAACGCTTTCAGTCATTACTGCGCTCCTGTTTATCTAGCAGGCTCTTGAGTTCCTGTTCCACGTGATCTAGGGATCTTAAATTGCCCATGAGCTCACGATATTGCTCTATGCTGCTGACATTGTCATAAATCAACAAGTCATATACTGCTTGCCGCCGTTCTTTTATTATGCGGAAAACGGCTTCCGCAAAGTAAACCTCATCCAATCTGATATCTCCGCATTAAGTCTTAGGTGTTCTTATAACACACCGCGGAGATATCACAAGCTATTCAGCTTCGGACAAAGCTCTCATACGAGCCACTAAACGCTTGGCGCGATTGGTAACCTGATCGTACCAACGACTGTCCACCATTTCGTCAGCGGCACGGTTCCAGTCTTTTGCGTAAATACCCGATTTCATACCAACAAATTTGGAAAGACGCGGTCGTCCCATGTTAAACATCATATTTGCTAATATGTGCTGGCACTCCTCGGGGTAATCATCGAACCCATCAAACAAGATTTTGCAATCTTCAATGGTCACTGCAATGTCTAAGTTGAACACCTGACGAACACGCTCTTCATCTACCGACGTACCAACGGGCTGACCGTACTCTGGATCCCCTTCTACCACGAGATGTCCAATCCCGTATGTAGGCAGGCCAAGGTGATCTAAGTAAATTTCAAATTTACACCCTTCGTCCTCGGCTATCTCTTCGCGTAACTTATCTTTGTTCATAACTATTTCTTTCCAAAGAACTTTGTCGCTGATCTAACACCGAAACTAGCTGCTACAATGACGCCCAACGTATATTGATACCAGTCCGGCATGACCTGTAATGCAGCAAAGCCTTCTGCAACAATGGTTCTACCCCACTCTCCAGCAAAGGCTAAAATTAAGGGGATCGAAAACAAAATTGTTAGCCACTCGTCCTTCCAAGACGATTGACTACCTTTTGCCATTAACTTTTCCCAGTCAGCCGTGGACGTAGCAGCAGAAACCATGACCTTCGCTTCAGCCTCTGCTTTGGCCTTCGCAACAGCCGATTTACCGCGCTGCTCTTCTGTTTTTGAGTCCATCCACGAGCCCAGTAGGCCAGAGACTGGTCCTATGAGTGCCTGCAACATGTTAGTACACCTTTATTGTTTCAGGATCTACTTGACGCGGGACACAGTATGCCGTCACTCGGTCCTTTGGGTCAATATATTGCGAATACCCGTAGTTTCCATACCTTTTAGAAACCTGCCCCGCAAAATAATTGCACTCTGTAATAGAATAAAAATACATATTGCCGGACTCTAGCTTGCGAAAATCTCCTGTGCCGAGATAAACCAGCAAGAGAAACGCATCAATCACTTCCGGGCCATCCAAGCTGTGGTGCCCATATACGCTCCGACTATTCCCGCGCCCGAAATATAGAATAAGCTGCTGATTTCACTCAGAGCTTCAATGCGTTCTACCGAAATCCAAGGCGTAAACATAGCGGCGGTGAACACCCCCATGCCAATTAAAGTAAACCGCGCCATCCGCAGTTGAGCCAGACTTTTCCGCAAATCACGCTCGGTCTCTCGTATTTCCTTGGCGTGTTCTAGTTCCTCGTCAGTTATCTCTCCGTCCCCGTCGAGGTCATATTTGGCGTATTCGGTGTCTTCTTGGAACTTCTTGCTCATTTCTGACTCTCCCGGACAGCTTTAAGCGTCTCCTGTACGGTCATTTCTTTCTTGGCATTTGGGTCGTACTTGCACTGGTACTCGTTTGGAATAAACTCAAGATATTCAAAGATCTGAGACTCAATCGTGTTGTTCTGCCCTCGAAAAACACAAACCAACTGGCGTTTGCCCATCTTCTCGCACTTCACCTTACGGCAGATGGTCATTTGATCCGCCGCGTTTGCTGTCTTACCCTTTAAGAACATTACGAAGAACGTAAGAGCAGCCGCGCCTAAACCAATCATCACGATCCAAGCTACGATCTCTACAAACTTTTGACGCCGTTCGCGTTGTTTGTATAATGTTTCTTGTCTGCGTTTCCGGATCTGACCTTCCATACGAACTAGCTCTTCCCACTTTGACCTACCCATAGTCAGGCCAATCCACTGCTGGAGCTCGTACCGCTGCTGCTGCGCCTTCTGCTTGTTAGCAAAGGTCGTTATGGCCTCTTGCTCAACGCTTTGACCACTAAACAACTTTTTAAATATTGGAGGGTTCTTGGCCTCTTTCTCCATTTGGTCTAGGTCCGAAAGCGCACCCATCCACCGAGACAAGTCTGAAGCCATCGACTCAATGTCCCGTCCTATCGCAAAACCTTTTTTAAGTGCCCCAAACGCTGCCGAAGCAGTCGCCATCGCTGTTACTGGATCCATTCATTTTCCCGTAGTCTAAAGTAATTAATTTCCTCTGGTTTTTAACAACTCCCGCTCCCTTGCGGCATCAATACGCGCTGCGGTCTGCCGCTCTTGGCTAGCCAACCGCTGCTGGAACTGGTCTGCCCGCGTCTGCTGGTTCTGCGCGTCAAGCTGCAACTTGGCCTGATCCACCTGTGCATCGGCCTGCTCGGACTGTGCTCGTATCTGTAGCTCCTGTTCCTTGAGCTTGACNAACGGNTCGGGNCCCTGACCAGATACCTGCTGAGACATCTGNTTNACCATCTGCATNCCNTCNGCAATNAACTGCGCNGTNAGGCCCTCTATCTGCAACATNTCTTCTTCTGTCGCCGCCTCACCGCCAGACGCCTGCCTAGACTGAATAAACTGCACCGCCGCCCGCTCCCGGGCTGCGATCTTCACGTGCTCCATGATGTGCTTCTGAAGCGCCATAGCAATCGCAGGCATTCCCGCAACCATTGGAGTAGAGCCAAAAACCATATGAGCCATAATATGCGCTTCATGCTCCTGCCCCTCAAACGCCTGCAATGGCACCATGTCCATTGAGTCGATGTTCTCCTGTGCCGGATCCTTGGGTGTGGGCTCCTCGTCAGGAATACTCTTCATAACCCTGTCTATGTCTTTTACACCCAGAGCCTCATACATGTCCTTGTACACTTCATACATGTTGTGCAACTCAGGAGCCGCACCAGCCAACTGCAACTTGGTCTGCGCCAAAGCAATCCGCTGCGCCTGACTGAACATGTTGGGGTCCGATACCGGAATCACGTCAATCCGGTCGTCAAAGTCGGTCGCCATAACAGCAGACTCTGCACCCTCTACCGAATACGGGTATTCCTGTGGCAAGCTCTCTGACATCACCCGTGCCAGCATCTTGAACTCCATACGCATGGCGTAATGAAGCCGCTTGTGCACCGCACTCATTACACGAGAGCCCTGCTCCAGCATCGCAATGGTCGTCCCCACCGCCGCCTGCTGGTCCCCGTCACCCACTTTCAGGTCCGTGATCGTCGCAAACCGCTGCCCGGCCTGTACCACAAAGCCCAACAAGTTAAACAACGTCTGATCCGGCCCCTTAAACGGCAAAGGCATCAAACTATCGCGNATAGCACCGCCCGGAGCGTCTACATCCCTAAATTCACCCGGCTGCAACGGATCATCATCGTCCCTGATCCGTAGTCCGCGGGCCTTGAAGCCTGCTGGCAGGTTGGAAAGCGTACCTGCGTCAATCAACTGCCGAAGTGCAGCCGTAGCGGTGCGCGAAAGACCCCCAATCGTGTGAATAAGCCCCAAACCATAGAAACCAAAGCCCGGAAGAAACTTATAATGCACAAAATACTGTATTTTCTTCTTGTTCTCGTCGTCCTCAAGGTAATTACGACGAATGGACAGCACCTGACCGTTGTCCTGACTNATAGTCACNACATANGGTATCTTAATACCGGTCTCTTCACCGTCATCGTCCGTGTCCTCGTACCCCTCAAGGTCCAAATCAACGTGACACTCCAAAATCGTGCAGTCATAATCAATCTGAGAAGGCGTAACACCGTCTATACGCTGGATTTCGTCGTCCACGGACCCGGATTCGCCCTGCGAAGGCAGTACAGGAATGTCCAAATAGAACCCAGAGACCTGTTTCTTCCGCAAATCGTTCAACGACATGCGAATTACCTGNGTTATGTTGGGACAAGTATCNAAATCTGACGTTTCATACGGCACAACAAGGTGCTCAGCCGGTATGAACTTGCTAACAGCCCGCCCCCGTGTTTCGTCATAGTAAACTTTTTTGAAGGTAGACCCCGCCAACGGCAGGAAAAACAACATTTGGTCAAGTTCAGGAGTATATTCTTCCATTACATTGGTAATGTAATAGTTCATAAACTGCTTTACGCGAATGGCCTGCTGTTCTTTTTCCCTTGTNTCTGCTCCCAAGACAGCAGTTCGCACGGGACCCGAAGCTGGCAACAACTCGTTAAAGGCTTGTGCTTGGAATTGTGTAGCAGCCTCTGCGAGCAGGGGATGCGTAACTCCGGAAGCTCCTCTGAACGGCTGCGCTCTCTCCTCGTAGGAGAAACCAAGAAGCTCCAAACCGTTGGCGTAAGCATCTTCCCACTCCTGTCTGCCTGACTTGTTGGCATCAAACTCCGACATCAAATCACTGGCAATACGACCAAGCTCCCTGTCCGGCATCTCCTCGGCAAGGTTCATGTAAAAGTCGTCACCCTCCCCGCGCTGGTCCTGTGGATCAAAATCAATGGTAACCCCGCCGTCTTCGTCCGGGATCATCTCAATGTCCATGCCCTCCGCCATGCCTTCAAAAGCTACGACGTTGTCGTCCATGCTGCCCGGAACCTCAAGCTCTACCTCGGCGGCGAGATCCTCCATGTCCAACTGAGACGGGACATTGTCCATCATTCCTGCAATCGGTTTACGTGCCATTTAGCGTCTCCCTAGTCCCTGCTCTGATACCGGTTGATATCAAAATACCCATACTTATCTCTCGGGAAATAGACATCAATGCCGCCCTTCGGAGACATAAACTTACGCTCACCCGGCTCACGGCCCAAGATTATATCCAACTGATCAAACACTTCTTTGTCTACCGCAGCCGCAATCTGTTGAGGACTTGCGTCTACTCCAGCCTTCTTCAAAAGCTTGGCCCCAAAAGCATTATTGCGGTTGTCCATGACTACATCCGCATCCGTGGCCGTACCCAAAAGGGGCATCCGACGGTCGAACNCCTCTTGTATGCCGCCTAACTTGACCGCCGTTTCCGGTCCAAGCTGCTGCGCTAAACGAGCCGTCATCAACGCATGAGCCCTCGCGTCCTCTAGCTCTTGATATGTCGGCATGTCATGCCGAGGGCGCTCAGCCCGCATCGCCTCAGTCGTGTTATAAAAGTCATCCCGAGCAACTTCCGGGTAGCCATACTTGTCCTCTAATACCTGCTCAAATGTCGGGGACCCTTCGGCATAATACATCTCAGAACCCAAACTGCCCTCGCGCCCCGACTCGCGGACAAAGCCCTGTTCTTCTGCATTAGGTAAATCAATTCGCGGATCAAGAAGAGCAGACATGATGCCTACCTCTTCGACCGAGCCGCCTTTTTCAAGAGCGATTTCAGGGCCCCTACGATCCCTAGCGGTAGCATTAAACAAAAACAAAGCGTCTTCCGGGTTGCTTGTGTCGTACATCGGTTTGGCAAATGACGGATTGTCTTCATAGGGATCAAAACGATCTAGAGTCTGTAACTCTTCGTTCTCTACCGACGGGTCCACAAAATACTCGTACTGAACGTCCGGGTTAAGTAACCCCTGCTCCCCCGAAGGCATCATTATCTCGCCTTCTTTATACACCGGGCCGGGGAACCTTTGACCAAACATGAACTCGTTCATCGACATGTCCGGTGCGCCAGCCCCCAAGTCTACTACTGTATCCGCCATTAGTAATACGCCCTCACCTGTACGTTCGCTTCCTCATCGTCCCAATCGTCACTAGGCAACTGAACAAAGTTGCCCTGCCGATAACGCATCAAAGCCTGTGTCATACTATCGACCAAGTCATCATGCTCCCCGTTAGGAAAAGCCGCCACCTCCTCTATCAACTCCTCAGAAAAGGTGGTGTCGGGGGCCCAAACCATACCAGCCTCAAATAAAGGCGAAACAGAGTGAACTCTCGTCACCTTATCATTACCCTTGCTCGGCGTAAAGTTAACAACAGGTATTCCCATGTTTCGTAATTCTTGGGTCAAAGGCAAACCAGACGCCTTGGCTTCCACGATGACGGTGTCGGGGTCCCAATACTTGTACTGCTCCAAAGCCATCTCCTTTAGCTCCGGAAAGTCCCACCGACCCTTCTGACTGTCCAAAAGTATCAAGGCGGGGGCCCCACCATCCTCCTCGGGCCGAAACACACCCCACGTTGTGATAGCCGAATAGTCAGCCGTCTCGCGCTTACTAAACGCCGTGTCATAGCTCTGAATGACATACTCAAGATTTGGTATCTTTGTCTCTTCCCATTTGTTCCACCACTGCCGCGGAATGATCGCGTTCTCCTCACCCGTCGGATTCTGCTGATACTGCGCGTTCCATTTGCTCAAAGGTATAGATGCGCGGACCGCGGTCAGGTCGTCAAGGGACCAGAACTGCGGCCAACACGGGGTGCCGTCTTCAAAAATAGCTGGGAGCTCGACAACTTCCCACTGGTCAGCAAGCGGATCTTTAGCCATTGCACGGAGCAACTGCCCCGTCATGTCCTTCTCGGACCACCGGGTCTGCACCAGAACTATGCTGCCACCCGGCTGGAGCCTCTGCCGGGGGCCCCCAGTGTACCAATCCCAAGCATCATCGAAGCCGTTCGTTGACATCGCTGTCTGCTCTGAGTGCGGATCGTCAATAATTACCAAGTCGCCACCACGCCCGGCAAGGTTGGATCCCACACCAACGGCGTAGTACATCCCGCCAGAAGCAGTGTCCCAACGACCAGAAGCTTTACTGTCAGACGCCAACTTAACATTTGGAAACACCTCCTTGTACTCGTCACTGTCAATCAGGTTCTTGGTCTTACGTCCAAAGTTAACTGCAAGCTCGGTCGTGTGTGTGGCCTGAATGATCTTCATCTTCGGGTTCTTGCCCATCATCCACGCCGGGAACAAAAAGCTTGCGAACTCTGACTTCGTATGTCGCGGGGCCATGTTGATGATCAAACGCTTGAGCTCTCCACGAGCCACTCGCTCCAGTTTCTCCGCAATGATTTTATGGTGCCGACCAGCAATGAACTCGGGCCACATAACTTTTACAAAAGTCAGAAACTCATCCTGACAAGTTTCATTCTTCTCAAGTTGAGCTAGTCGAAGTTGAAGCTTTGCCTGCTGTTCCGAAACATCCATCGGGGGCCCCTAATTGCACAAAAGATGTGCAAAAATATGCACAATTATTTGGCAGTGAACAACCCCTAAGCATCTGCCTAATTATTAGGCAATGTTTCACGTGAAACATTCATACCGTTTTTCACATAATTATTTGAGAGAAACATGGCCCTAGCACCCGTCTGGCAGCACCGCGGGCGGTGGCGCGTGGCGCGTCGATCACCTGATCCGGACCGACGATCTGACCCGATATGCCGGGGCCCCTGCCGGGTGCCGGGTGCCGGGTGCCGGGGATCACGGGCCCGCTGCTCGATTTCGATGTGCAGCGCGACGACATCCGAACAAAAAGCCGTCTGTCGTCGAGCTGGTGCCCGTTTGCCGTGCCCTAGTGGGCTGAGCTCGGCGAGAATTGCCCGGTTTCCGGGGGTTTCGGGCCGTTTTGCCCGGTTTTACGATCCGGCTGCACGGCGCTCGGTAGGTTTCATATGATCCCCGGGGCACGGGCCGGGGCAGGATTCACTGGTTTAATGGTCAAGAAAAAACCCGCCCGGATCGCTCCGGACGGGCTCGGATGGGTTCGGCTGCTGAACGCCTACAGACGCCGCAACCGGCCTTCGTGCATCTCGTAGTCGCCGAGCGGTCGAGGGTTGCGTAAGCCAACGCTAACGCTGATCTCGGGGTTAAAAACACGGTCCCGGCTGGATCGCATGTTATGGCATCGCTCGATTCGCTCGGCCAGTTCTCGCAAGCTGTTTGATACAGGATAAACGATCACGCCAGTCTCGAGGACATAGCCGCCCATCGGTGATTCTTTGTCGAAATTCTGGCTTGCTGTATAACGCGGCATTATCTGGCCCTCCTATATGTCAATCGAGATTGACGCGCCGGAAATCACGTCTTTAACGATCTCTTCAACAGCGGCGTGCCGGTCGTCCGCGCTCTCGGTTTCTCCGACCCGCTCGTCAAGCATGTCAGTGATCCAATATTCAACGTCAGACCGATAGTCTTCGATGTCGAACCCGTCGAACATATCCCGGTCACTGGTTTCTATCTTCGACTCTATCAAAGCCTCGATAGGATCGCCCAAAACGATCATCAGGGCCTCGGCTAGCCGATCTTGGTTGCGCTGCATATCGTTAAGATTAGCGCAAGCTGAACCCCGGGCGCGGTCGTTAATGTCGCGCTGCTCGCGCAATTCCTTCGCCAGTGCCAGCAATGCGGTCGGGTCGGCCTGCGTCAGTGCTTCGTCAGAAAAACGGTCGAGGAAATCGCCGGTGATATTTTCTGCTGTGTTTGTCATTGGTTTTGTTCTCCGTAATTGTGGGGCGTTGCCCGCCCCGGGGCTGGGTACCGTCGGCACCCGTTAATTAAGATATGGGATTTTTTGGGATGTTGCAACCCGGATAAAAAAAGGCCCGCCGGGTGGCGGGCCTGTGGTTAATGTGTGGGCCGGGGTTTAGGCGGTTACCTTGTCCAGTATCGCGCCCGCCTTCTTTTCAAGCTCTATGCGGTCATCTTGGTGCGGGATATCCCGGGCAAGGGCGGTGATGCCCTGCGCGGCATCCCATACGCTAGCAATGGGCCTGCCTTCCTCTTTGACGTGCCGGGCTGCTGCTGCTCGGCTGCGGGCCTTGCTAAGCCCGGCCCGGCGGTGCAAAAACTCAAGGGCAGCGGCTTCGTCGTCGGCAATCTTCGCCGCCTGCGCGGCCTTCACGCCTTCCATAAAATCAAAGGTTGAACCATGCGCGAATGATTGCAGGGCCGGGGCGGCTTCCATCGCGAAACGATCCGGCGCAAATTTGGTGTGCCGAATCTTGATCTCCTGAAAATTCTCGACGCCCCATAAATTTCGGTTCATGCAAACGCCGCGCAGATACATTGCCGCAACGCCTGCGGTCTTGCTGCCGGTCTCGCTGTTCCATGCGTAAAAGCCCCGGAAAACTAAATCCGGGTCGCCGTTCTCGAGCTTGCCAATTTCAATGGGCCGGGTGTCGTCTACCAGAAAAACAAACACGTCCCGGTCACTGGCGTAAAGGGTGGTCGTGTCCTTTGTCACTGGCACAAAGGGGTCATAAATCGCCCGCCCGTTCGCGCTGCCAGTCATCATGCCGGGGATTTTCCAGCCGCTGCCCTCGCCCGCAAAGCGGTTGATTGTTTGCAGCATCTCCCAGTCAAAAATCCGGCCATAATCCGGGCCGGTGGTGGCCCTGAGCTCGCCGCCCTCGGTGCCGTGCCCGTATGCCTTCACAAGGTCCCGGCTGCGGTTATACCGCAAGCCCCATTGCATAGCATCTGCGGCAATGGGTGCGGGAAGGTCTCGCAGATATCCGGCAGGTGCACCGGCAAGGTTTGCAAGTTGATTGAATGACCAATTGGTGGGCTTGTTTAAATGTTCGCGCCCGTCTTCGTCGGTGTATTCGATCAGCACATTGCCCCGGGTGGGGTTTTCTTCGTCGAGCTCGCCTATAACCTGCATTTTGTGAGTGTTCACAATTTGGCTGTGCATCTGCTGGGCGTCGTCTCTCTTAAAGGCCAGCATATCGGCAAGGGATAAAAACCGCTCATCGTCCGGGCGGTTCCACCAATTAGAGGACACCGCGCTATTGCCGATCCCGTGGCGAATTGCGTCGGTTTGATATGCGCCCGTTACTGGGGCGGTGGTGTTGTTTTCGATGATGTTTTGCATTGTTAATGCTCCCGTTAAAATGCGGCCCGGCTTGGGCCGTCTGGGGGTTGTCTCACATTATCCCACCATACGCAAGTTAATTTCCCAAAAAATAAGCCCGCCGGGTGGCGGGCCTATATAGGGGGCTGTTGCTGGCTTATTTATCAAGGCCAATATCACCGGCAACATGGTGGCGCAATACCGAGCCCGGGGGCAAGCTTTTAGCAAATGATCGCAGGCGCTCGCCGTCTGTTTCGGTCTGCTGCTGATTTGCGGTGGCGGTCCAGTGTAGGGCCACATTTCCCCCGGCTGCATAGCACCCGCCCGGATCATCAGTTGCGGCTTTTTTCTTGCTGGCCCCGTGCGCTGTAAATCCGATTATAAAATTACGATCAAGCCGGGCACATAAAGGGCCGTCCTTCCCGCCGCAATTCCGGCAAGTTACCGCGTCGTTATATTCTGCCGGGCAACGTACCACCCGGGTGCCGCTTTCGTGCCTGTATTTTCCCGATCCCGCTAATCCGGTTTCAGATTCCAAGCTCGTCATTTTATACCAATACCATGAGGGAACCACGGTAACGACAGGGACATCGCTTACCTGCCGCGCCAGCAATGCTGTTTCCGGATTGGCGGCGCTGTAGTTAATCACGGTTTTTTTAGGGCTCAATTTGTGAGACCAGAAAAGCGGGTGAAAGTGCGAATAAGTAAACGAAAAGCCGCGCCGGGGTTTTGCGTCAAGTACGGCGTCCAAATAGTCAAAATCAATTTGACCCTCGCCGCAGCCGCGCCCGCTCGGGTTTAGCTCACAAGATGCCGGGCAAGTTCCAAATTTTTCCGAGCTCCCGGCCCGGTATGTGACAGCGCACCCGGCGGTTTTCTTCGCGCTGCTCATTGCTGTGGTTTTCAACATGGTTAATTGCTCCCGTAGTTACATGAGATTTATCCCACATATATAGGAAACAAAAAGGCCCGTCAATATGGCGGGCCTTCTTTTTATCTTCGGCGTCGTCTGGGTTTTATTTGGCGGCTGTTGTTTGCCCGGCGTTCAAGCTCGTCATAGTCCGGGCCATATAACAAGCGGCCAATTAGTTTGAACAGGAACATTAGTCAGGCACCTCTACATTTCTAAAAAGAACATAAACCTGACCGTCCTTTTCGTCGCCGACATAAACCTCTTCCAAATCAACCGGCGAGTCTTTCAAAGCGTTGGCAAGCCATCGCAACAAAGATTCTTTTTCCATGATTTAATCTCCCGTTGTTAGCGGTGAGCAGCAACGCGAAGGTATCGTCACTAATGAAAGAACAGCGTCTAACAACAGTCCTGAACGAGCCGGTACCGATCACCTCACCCACATATATGCGATTCGGTGGGACTAATCAAGTCAAAAATGGTGTCCCAGTGAAACGGCTGCGGGCAACGGAACAGGGGCTCGACCGATTCGATTCCGTCCATTTTTAGATCGACTGCCGCAGATGCCGGGTACAAAAGGCATTCTGCGGGTTCGGTGGCCTTGGTCTGACGTTTGATCAGTATCCAGCAGCTTGAGTGCTGATGCCGAGATAACCACGCAACTTGAGCGGGCCGTAACGTAACGACATTGCCGGTGATGTATTTGAGCTCGACCAGATGGTAGTTGCCAAGCTCGTCACAGATCATCAGATCGGGGATGCCCGCTCCAATGTAGTTTTCAATCCTCGTCAAAAGCAGCTTCCGTCTCGACCTCTGCGCTGCTTCCTTCACTTGCTTGTAAAAGCCTGCCTCTCGCTTTGTCGCGATTGGAGGCATTTTCTTCTGGGGTGATGTCGATTGTGACCGGGGCATAGCTGTTCTTTATCTCCTCAAGAGCTTTCAAAACCTCGTCTTTGCTCATGCTGTCGATAGAGCCGTGACGGATTTCAGATTTGCTTACATAGATATCGCCTTGTGCTTGCCCCCTGCGATACTCCGCCTGAACGGCAGCAGAGTAAGCCCCGTTCTGCAAAGCAGTATCCCGTATCTGTTGAAGGTCCCGTAGATGCCGTTGGTAGGTCACACCATACTTTTCATCTAGCTCTCTGCGATAAGCCTGTATAGCAGCGACAACATGAGGAGAGATGTGGGGATTGGTGAGCTCATAGGCTCGGGTGTGAGCGGAGCCAACAGAATAGCCTGCGTTGACCGCCGCCTCTCTCAAAGTAATCTGACCGTCCTTACTGACGATCTCTTTAACAAAGAGCTCCTGCTTTCGGGTCAAAGGGGATGCCGTCGTTACCGGCGGGCGACCTCGGGTTTCTCGGGGCTTGCCATCAATCTTAGAAGCTCGTTTCCTAACAGCCATGTTTTCCTCAGTTAAAAAGGTCAAGTCTCATACCTGTTTTACCCCGAAACAGTTATATAGAGCAAAAAATATTTTTTTCAAAAAACATCCTAGACCCCCCATTAGGCCGATTTTGACCTTTGTAACTTATTTGAAAATAAAAAAGTTACATAAAAAGTTACACTTTTGATCTCTCTAATCCTTACTCAGTAACGGTTACAGAACAACGTAACTTTTGTAACACCTGTAACGCCTATTTTTTACGTGTTTTTCTTTTTTCTTTTTTTGAGCTCTATATAGTATGTAACGCAAAAAGGGCCCCGCCGAAGCGGAGCCCTAGTTTTATTGGCTCTGTTCCTCCATGTGTGCTTCGTGTGATATCCGAAGCTGATTGCACCAATCCTTCTGAAACGTCTCATGCGTGAGCCGTTCATCGTTAGACGGGGTCATCGTGCTGCGGGTCAACTTGAAGAAGCCGATAGGTATCACCCGGTCAGCGTCCTCCGAGTGCCAAGATAGGCACCCCATGCCCGTGATGTTTGTTCGATCAGTTGGGCAGTACCAAACTTGAACGAACTGTGGATATGACGAGCCGTATGCTTTGGCAGCATTCCGGGCCGCGGTCACCGGATCGGTGGCTTTGGCCCATGTGCCGTGGATACCGGCTGTTGAAGCGAGGAAGGTGCCGCCGTTAGGCAGCAGCCAATCTTTGATGTCAGTCATACTGACCTCCCGTAGTTGATAGACGTTGAGAAAAAGCGTCGGCGGCTTTCGATACCGCTCTTCTTACTATTCCATTATATATCAATGGGTTATAGGTTCTATCCCATATGCGACTTATCTTATACCATATACCACAAAATAAGGGGTGCGACAATGTGCCGCACCCCTCGTCTTTAGTCGTTTGAATGTTCGTCAGTCGTTCTCGACCCGCAACCGTGCTTTCATCATCAGGGACTGCGCTTCGTGGAGCTTGCTGATTGCCTCATCAAGGAAGGGCTTATCATCGCCGTCTGCTTCCAGCCATAGATCGTTGACGGCGTGGATGGCTTGGTTCAGCAGCGCGGCTGCTGCTTGGTGTTCAGTGACCGTGCTCAATGCTCTGTCTCCTCTTCATCTTTTTCGTACGCACGGGCAATACTGGCTGCTTGGTGCATGGCGGTTGACAGCATACCGATAGCGGTGCTGCCGTCTGGGGCCGCCACCACGAGACGGAACAGGAGAGCCGTTAGAGCCCCGCCCAGTACCGCTCCGGTGTTGAACCCGTCGGTTTCCAGTTGATCTAGCAGAGCGTTCATCTCGTTGCCTGCATAATCAAACTGCTTTTCCAAATCTTCGCTCATCCGCGTTGTACCCTTAACCACGACGCAAGCAGCTTCTCTGCTGCTTCGACGGCCTCTCGGCTATAGTCACCCTTGGCTGCAATAGTGGACGTTTGCGCGTTGATTGCGCTAGAGACTGCGGCCACAGCGTCAGTGTACTTCATATCGCGCACGATATCGAAAAGTTCCTCTTTCTTACGCATCGTTAGCTGCCTCCTCTTCTGGAATACTTTCATCTATCTCACACTGAATGTCGTGATACTTGCAGTAACCGATCACGGAATAGAACGCTGGCTCCGGTGCGATAAAGGACATGATCCGCACCGCTTGTTTGCCGTTGTCGTCCACGACGTAGAACATCCAGTAGTCCCCCGGGTGTAGCACCGCGTTGACATCTTTAACGCCCCAAGCGAACAGGCGTGTTGTTATGCCCTCACCTGACGACGTTGTGATCTGTCCTGCCACGGATGACAGGAAGCTTAACGTCCAGTTCATATCACTCATTGTTTTGTTCTCCCTAGTTGGTGTAACCCGTGTATAAGTCTTATCCCATACATAGTCAAGCAGTCTTGTAGTTGCCGCCCCTGCTTCCGTCATTTGGAGTTATTGGCGTGTACAGCGCATCTTCCGGTGACCAGCCGTTATTCAGCCTTTGAAAAAGCGTGGTGGTGTTGATGTTATTTTCTCTTGCCGCGGCTGTTATGGAAGAATATCCAAGAAATTCCATTCCTTTCTTTTTGATAACCGGCGGCGGGGCTAAACCAAAAGCTTGTTCTTTTGTCCATCCTCGCTTGAGGCGTTGAGTTACAAGACCGGCTTTTGTTCCGAAAGTTTCTGCGGCATGAGCTACGCTATAATACTCAGTGCCTTGAACCGTGATCCGCGTTTTTCTGCGAGGCCGTTTTTTATTAGTAGTCGCCGTTTTACACTGGTTCGATCGTTCTTTTATGCCCAGAGCCTCTTCTAACGGCCAGCCCTTACTAAGTCTTCCTCTAAAAACTCTTACCGGAACACCACAATGTCGAGCGGCGGCGGCTTTTGAACGAAAGGTATGCCCGTCTACCTCTATAGGTTTGCTGTATTTTACGGGGTCGCTTTTTGGAGGCGGAACTAAGTCCAACGCCTGCTCGACAGACCATTTGATAGAAGAACGTAGCAGTCGATGCCTAAGTTTGTAGTGACATATATTATAAGCGTTTGCCAAAGACATTAAGCTGTCATATTGCACACCTTCAACGGCGTAACTTTTGTTTCGGCTGACATGAGGCATCTCTTTAGGCATACCCCCTGTCTTAATGTTGTACCCGTTTGGGTACATCGTATTCAGGCTGTCGATCCACCTCTTCTCGCATTCGCCTAAAACATTGATATCGGTTAGGCGCTCTAACACTTCAAAGGAAATATTTTTTTGGCCGTACTTTCGTATGGCGTTTGCTAACGATCCCCGTGCTCTGGTTTTTCTTTCCGCAAATTTAAAGTGTTCCCGCACTCTGGGTGCAAGTGAGCTCCGAGTCGTGGCTCCGACATATTGCATACCGTTAATCTTATTGGTGGCTGAGTAGATAAGCATAAGAAACTCCCGTGTTTCAGCTCACATATAAGACTTATCCCATACATAGTCAACACAGAAAAAAACCCCCAGAGATTTCTCTCTGGGGGCTTCAACTACGGGAACATGTAAAGCTTGGGGGCCTTACGAGTGTTAATATAAGCGACTGTATGCGAATTGCAACATATATTTTCAACTTAACTCTTCGACTGACACTTCGGGCATATCACAATTTTTTCCAATAGTTAGCTTGCATGTTTTGCAGTGGTTTGAGCCTTTCATATGGCACCAGCATTTTGGGCAGCAGCCCATTTCTAACCGGCGTTGTATGGCTCCGGGGCTTCCGATTGTGTTTGGCGGGTATTGCAGTTGTCTATTCCTCATCATATTCATCGTCTACTTCTCCACTTCCCTCGCAAAGTTGACATTCCATGATGCGGCCTTCCAGCCAACCGCCGCTCCACGCCATAGGCGCGGATACGGCGACTTCATATTCACATTCTCCCTCACCGCCACATTCTGGACAAGGTTTCATCTGTCGCCTTCCCAACGGTAGAAGATATGATCGTTGATCCGGACAGTTTGATACTTTACGTCCGCCCACTCTGGGTTGACGTAATTAGCGTGGTAGTGTGTTGCGCCGTCCGTGGGGTCATATGTACGGCCAGTCATAGAGCCGTAAGCTGCGAGGACCGCGGTCTGCCACGCCTGCTCATCGGTAGGCTGGTCAGACTTGCCGTCGCAGTAGTAGCTAAACTGGCACATGTTACGGACAGGGAAGTCGGGTTTCCACGCATATGTGGGGCCCTGCTTTACTACAGAGCAGATGTCGTTGGGGAACCGGGCGTCTTGCACCCGGTTCAACACAACGTGAGCTACAGCGGACTGTCCGACAAAGGGTTCGCCCCGTGCCTCAAAGTAGATAGCTGTAGCCAAACAAACCAAAGTAGCATCAAGCATTTTTCTTCGGACGCCCTCTCTTTTTAGCTGCCGGTTTTGCTTTGTTCTTGCTTCCTACCGGCCTGCCCCGCTTTTTCGGCGCGGCTTTTTGTTGTACCGGAGCTTTGCCCCCGACCCATGCTTCGTTAAAAGTTGGTGTGGACGCATCGTCGCCCATCAACCGGCCTTTTTTGTCTCGCGCTCTTTCCGGATCTTCAAAGAAGCTCGGAAACAACATTTTGAGTATATTTTTCAGCATTAGTAAACCCTCACTATACGATTAGATAGAACTTATCCCATACTATAGGTAAAAAAACATGTCAACCGGGTTTTGACCCCGGGTTTTTACCTAACTTTGTTGGTTCTGGTGTCCCGGTAGACTTCCCACATGATGCGAAGCTGGCCGCTGATCGTGCGACCCTCTGACTTCGCTATGGTTTTGATCTGTTCATACACCTCAATCGGCACCAGAACAGACTTCCATTTTGTTATGTCCATTGCAAAAGACCCTATATATTGTGCTTCTGTAAGCGAATATATAGGAGATGTTGTAGAATGACAAGAAAAAAGGCTCTGAGCAGAGCCCAGAGCCAGTTTAAGGGAGGAAAACCATGAAAAACTACGTCGCTTCGCCCCAGCTTGGGCCGATCTCAACATCGCATTTGCTTGGCACCTCTAACGGTACAGCATTTTCCATGATCGTGGCAATAGATTCTGCATCTTCACGATTTTTCACAGACATGGCGATTTCATCGTGAATTTGGATCATTGGCACCCGTCCGGATTCATAAATATTCACCATTGCCTGCTTTGTCATGTCCGCGGCGGACGCTTGGATCAGCCGGTTAAGAGCTTTGTAGGTGTATGCCCGCTTTAACCGGGTGGTTGGCCCGTACTCATCTACAGCTTCTTTGTATGGCAGGGCCTTGTTCATGGCGAATGTATCGGGCTCCCACAGATCAAACCGGCACTTACGGCCTAATATAGAGCGTATGGACCCGCTGGATGCCCGGTCATTGAGTCGGTTCATCACGCCAGTCATCAGACCTTTCACAAAGGGCACCCGCTCATGGTACTGGCTGACCAGACCTTTGGCCTCGTCCACGTCAATATCTAGCTGGTCAGATAGCTTGTTCACGCCCATGCCGTACATCATGCCCAGATTGATTGTCTTGGCCTGTTTGCGCGGTATGTCGGCCATTTCTGCAACCATTGTATGGAAGTCCATGTCCGGGTTGTTGCGGTAGCCGTCAACAAACTCCTCAACACCGCGCATGTGTGTGCCCCGGGACCGGCCAACTACATAGGAGTAATGCACCAAAATCCGTGGTTCCTGTTGCGAGAAGTCTATTGCGGCCCACTGCTCGCCCTCTTCTGGTAGAAACAGGCTGCGGATCATGGGGCCTAGCTCTGGGTCGCGGGCCGGGATTTGCTGTAGGTTGGGGTTGGACATGGATATTCGGCCCGATACGGTGCCGCCGTCATCCGATCTGATCTGGTTGATATGCCCGTGGATGCGCCCGTCTGCATGGCAGTGCTTCATAATTGTGTTGATGAAGGTGCCGCTAGTCTTGTTCAGGTTGCGGGCGCGGACAATAAGTTGTGCAAGTTCGTGCGGGTGGTCTGTCAGAAACGATTTAGTAAATGACGGTGAGTTTTTTTCTGTGCGCGGGTAGGGGATGCTGAGTTTGTCAAAGGCTTTTGCTATGGATGCAGCAGCCCAGAGCTCTACGTCCTGTCCTGCCACGCGCTTTATCTGCGCCAAGGTTTCTTTCTCGCGCTTGACCAACTGGTTGCGTGTGCGCTCTACGCGGTCTTGGTCTACCCGCACCCCTTTCCATGTCATGTCTATCAGGCAGGGTAGGAGCTTGAGCTCCAGATCAGCTATCGGCCAGAGCTCTTCTTTTGTTAGTTGAGCCGACAGGTACCCCCAAAGCTCTAGCGTTAGTTCCGCGTCGGCTTGTGCATATGGCCCGACATACATAGCAGGCATCTTCCACATCTCTGCTTTGGGGTCGAGGCCAAACTCGCGGGCAGCTTCTTGTAGTGTTTTCTCCTGTTTTACCTTCTTGAGCAGATCGTAAGACAGGGCGTTGAGGCTGTAGCTGAACCGGTTCTCATCTAGCAGGGCAGCTACCAGCATCGTGTCGATGATGCGCCCGTTGATGGTAAAGCCCATGCGCCGTATCCACCCCGCATCGTACTGTGCGTTGTGCATGATCTTGTCGGCGGGGGACTCAAACACTTTCTTGAGCCACTTGCTGACGATGCGCTCATCAAGGTTGCCGCCATGCTCATGGCGAGTAGGTATGTAACCGGACCAGCCGTCCACGGCTATGGCGTAGCCGACTACCTCGCCGTCACCTGTGGGCCAGCCGGGGCCTTTGCTTTTGATATGAGGGTCGCGTGTTTCTACGTCTATGGCAATCTTTGGCGCACTAAAGATGTCCGGTAGCTCTGCCGGGGGCACCCACTCACTTTTTGGGGCGAACATCGCCATCTGTAAGGCCATTGCCTTCTCCTCCTAGTGCGCCGTAGCCGCAGATATCTACCCAGCTGTCTTGGTGGTCTGGCGTTACTATAAGCCTCGCCAGCTTCACCGCAACCATACATTGGTATACTTGTGAGACACTTACGTCGGTGTCGAGCAGCACAGACCACATCTTGGCTATGCGCTCGTGGTTCTCGTAGGCATCGCCGTAGTCTTGGGCTCGTGGGCCGTTGACTAAGCTCTCTGCCTTCTCAAGTATCTCTTTGCGGTTCATTGCGTCTTTTCCTTCGGGCTAACATGTCGTCTACATTTTTGGCACTCGTCTTTTGCATATCGGACGTTCCAGCATTTCCAGACGTTTCCGCAAATACACTCATATGTAAAATGAAAGGATTGGCTCATATCGAATAACTCCTATCAACATTCTCTGGCTCGACCAGATAGAGGTTCTGCTTGGTGCGGGTCACCCCGACATAGAACACCCGGTGCAAATCGTCAGGCGCTTGCTCTGCTGCTTTCTGTGCGGCGGGAGACAGGTCGGTGTACAGCACCACGTTGTCGGCCTCACCGCCCTTAGACCCGTGGATCGTGGACAGTGTAATTCGAGGCACTGCATTAAACTTTTCTCCCCGTCGCAAAAGTGCCGTGATGTATGCACGGTCAGTGCTGGGCAGCTTGTCCATTGCCTCGTGCCAGATGCAGTTACGAATGTATTCCATGCGAGGGGTGCCCACGATGTGGACAAATTTAATAAGGCCGTGATGCGCGATCAGTTCATCCAACGACACAGTCTCATCATCGTCTAGGCCGGGTAGTTTTTTAAATCCGCGCTTGATTCTGTCACCGACGGACATATAACTGTAGATGGTTCGTGCAGCCTTGCCGGTAATCCTTTGACCTTTTCTCATTTGTTCCCAACCATTGACCGCTTCGCTCAGATTTTCTGAGATAGATCGTTTCCCGCGGTGGTTGAACAGGAAGCCTCGGCTTTTGAGATCTTGGGCAGTATTTGCCAAGAAGTAACCGGCTTGTGCTAGCACGAGCCACGAACCCCCAGAAAAGTCTAGGTAGTCTGTTGCCGGTATGCGCTGTACGCTGCCGGGGTCTTGGCGAGGCATGTAGGTCTTCGGGACGCGGCGGTGGATGCGTTTTGCTATGCGCTGCGCCATAGGGTGTACAGATGCTGGCACACGGTAGGACTGCTCTAGACCCACATAGCCGCCATTGAGCCCAATAAAGTGCTCTACATCTGCACCCGCCCACCGGTAGATGGCTTGGTCGTC
>PBTU01000002.1 GCA_002729295.1 Verrucomicrobiales bacterium
CGTCGAGTGGAAAGAGGATGAATCCGAGGATGACTCATCATCGTCCTCGTCTCTCATCATCTTTTTCTCTCTCTCTTATTCTCTCTCTGCGCGCGCGCGCGCGTCGCAAATCTCTCTCTCTCTCTCACTCTCTCTCTCACGAGAAGAAGATATCGTTAAAGAAAAGGTACTCTCGCTCTGTGAGTAAGTATGTAGTGTGTGTGTATTCTTTGTAGGGGAAAAGAAGTGGTTGTATCACACCTTTAACGGTAGGAACACCTCTCGAAAAACTCTTATTAAAAGCACCCGAATTTAACTCTCGGAGGACAAAAATGTTTTCCGACGAGGGGGGACAGACACCAAACACTTCTTTTCCTTCTTTTTGGCGACGACGACACGCAAAACAAAACTTTCGCTCTCTTTGTTTGAAAAACGGTATTTTTTTTTGCGTATCTTTTCGGTCACGTCACACGTAACTCGAACAAACACAACAAATTCTAACAACGTTTTCCCCGAAAGCTCTCCTTTTGTGCTCTCTCTCTGTGCTCTCACACACACACATATATATATATATATATATAGTACGGACGACGACGACGTAAACGACGACGTACACGAGTTTCGGAGGAGACGATTTTGTGCAGAGTTTAGCGCGCCTGTTTTGTGTAGCATTTAAAGAAGACGAAGAAGAAGATTAGAGAGAGATGATGGTCGTTCGTTCCCGAGGAGGAGGAGGAGGAGTAGGACACGTCTCGCGGAGCACGAAAACGAAAAAGACCGCGAGAGAACGAGCGGCGTCGCATCAATTCGCGAGCAGTAGCAAAAGCAGCGGCTTTTGCGGGGGGTCTTCTTCTCCTTCTTGTATATATTTGCGCGATGATGATTTCGGTGGTGGTCGAGGAGGAGGAAAAGGAGGAGGAGGACGAAGAAGGAAGAACTATTACGGTAGGAGTAAATCATCGGCGAAAGTGTGCTGCGCCGCGATGACGACGATGGATGCGTTTTATGGAGAACAACAGAGCGAGATGATGACGAGTAGGAGTGGAGAAGAAGTTCGTTTTGTCGCGACGCCGCCGACGAGGACGAGCGACGGGTTTAATGGAGTCCTCGCAAAGTACGGCGTAAGTACGGTGTTGGTAGATTCTTCTTCGGAAGATAACGATGATGCGAGCAAAATTTTCCCAGAAAGCATTCTTCGTCGCGATAATAGGAACAACATCATTACTAAAAATGCTCTATTCTTGGCGGACGTGTACCTCCCGACGCCGCGCTTAGACGGAGACCAAACGCCGGCATCCATCGTGAAAATATTCGTCGAACGCGCACAAGACGCGATGGGATTACTCGATTCTGGAATCGGAGAGGAACAGTTACCGACTGGGGTGATTATACAAGCCGCGGAGAATCCGAGGGCATTCGTGAACGAGTTGGTGAAGGAAACGAGAGACGGGGTAGAATCCGGAGCGACCCTGGACGATAACGAGTGGACGAAGGTTTTGAAGTCGGTGGATGTGGACGTCGGTTTGCTTTTACTCTCGGTCGTGGTTATCGTGCCGACGTTTAGAAAGTTTAAATTATCTCCGGTGTTGGGTTTCTTAGCCGCCGGTCTAGGTTTGAATAAGCTCGGGTTGTTCATCGAGAACCAAGAGGTGGATCAGTTTTGCGAGCTCGGGATTCAGTTTTTGTTATTCGAGATGGGTTTGGAGTTGTCGATTACGAGATTGAAAGCGTTGGCGAAATACGCGTTCGGTTTAGGTTTCACGCAAGTCGCGGCGGTGAACGTGCTCTTCGCTATGGCGTTGTTGCCAGCAGGGAACGCCATCGGGACGAAAGTTTTAGAGTTTGTACAACCGGGGAACAACGAGATGTTACAGGTGACTTCGACGTTAGAGGCGGTGGTGATTGGTTTCGCGTTGTCTTTATCTTCGAGCGCGTTTGGTTTGCAGTTGTTGCAAGATAAGCAACAATTGGCGACAAAGTTTGGAACCGCATCGTTGGGGGTGCTTTTGTTTCAAGATTTAGCGGTCGTGCCGTTTATTATTTTGTTGCCGGTGTTGTCCATGGCGGCAGCGAGCGGCGGAGGAGCGAGCATGGATATGGGCGTCATGGCAGCTGGCGGCGCGACGTCCATGCTCGATCTCGGCGCGCTAGCGTTTGCTGGGAGATCGCTCGCGTTGGTTGGTTTCGAAGCCGTGGAAGCGGCGGAAGCTGGGACGGATGTTTTCGTCGCCATGTCCTTGCTCACCCTCTTCGGCTTCTCCTTCGCCTGTTCTGCGATTGGTTTTAGCGACTCGTTGGGAGCGTTCCTCGCCGGTATCGTTTTGGCGGACACGAAATACGCGCACCAAATCATCAACGAGCTGAACGCGTTCAAAGGTTTATTCCTTTCGCTTTTCTTCGTGACCATTGGCACGACCATCGACGTCCCGTTGGCCATCGAAATGTTCCCGATTATTTTGATCATGACCACGACTTTGATGGCCACCAAAACCGGCGTCGTCACCGCACTTGGCCCACTCGTTGGCCTTTCCTGGCGCGAAGCCTTGGTCGCCGGCGCGGTCCTCTCCCAAGGCGGCGAATTTGCGTTCGTCATCTTTGGTCAAGCCACCTCCACCGGCGCCGGTAACCTCTTCCCGCAAAAATTAGAAGAAGTTTTAGTCTGCGTCGTCATCTTATCCATGGCGTTAACCCCGGTCGCGGTCGAAGTGGCCATGAAAATCGCCGGCCCAGAGTTACCTCTGGGCAACTGTTCCGACGATGCCGCCAACCTCTCCTCGGACGAGCTCGAGGCGTGCGAAATCACGAGCAGCTGGAACGAAGCCGCATCCGCAAACTTGAACGCCATGGCGGAGTCGGAAGAACTCAAACCGGCGACCCAGGATTTGAGGCAAATAGGCAGCGGGAGCTATAAGCGCATCAAGAGAGAAAGAGACCCTCTGACGCAATCCATAGACGAATCCGTCGCGCAAGAACTCAAAAGCCAAGATGAAGCCACCAAACCGCGATAGTTTAAGCAGTTGTGTGTTGAAAAATATCTAAGAAAAGCCACAGAATAAAAATCAAAATGCGCGCGCACAAACTGCTCTCGTCGCAACACCAACAGCGCACTTTATTACGACTAAAACCCCAAAGAAGCGAGAACAGACGACGTTCTAGAGCATCGAACGAACGATGTTACGCTTCTTCTAATAAGAAGAAGCTAAAGGTTGTCGTCTTTTCCACGTCTGATTACGAGCGAGAGATTTTGGAAAAGCAACTAAATTCACATTTCCACGTGACTTTTCTCAAACCTAGATTAACAATAGAAACGGTCGATTTAGCTCACGGGTACGACGCGATGTGTTGCTTCGTGAACGACGATTTATCCGCGGACGTTATAGAAAGATTGAGTGAGAAGTGTGGGGTAAAAATGATCGCGTTAAGATGCGCTGGCTTCGATAAAGTAGACGTGGAAAGTTGTAAAAAATTCGGCGTGCTCGTGTACCGGGTGCCGATGTACGATCCGCTCTCAATAGCAGAACACGCATTGGCGTTGATCTTAGCGTTGAATAGGAAACTCATGATCTCGCATTCGCGCGTCAAGTCTGGGAATTTCACTTTAGATGGGTTGGTTGGGTTCTCGATGCGAGGCAAAACGCTCGGCGTCGTAGGAACGGGAAAAATCGGACGAGGCTTGGCGAATATTTGCGCCAACGGGTTTGGCATGAGCGTTTTAGGCTACGACTTGAAACAAAAGCGAGAGTTTGTCGGTCAATATTGCGACGACGTCGAAACCGTGTTAAAGAATAGCGACATCATCAGTCTCCATTTACCGCTCAACGAGCACACGAAACACTTCATCGCGGAGAAGGAAATCGATTCGATGAAGAGAGGCGCCATGCTCATCAACACCTCTCGTGGAGGCCTTCTGAACATCAAAGACGTCATCTGCGGACTTCGTCTCGGGAAGCTCGGCAGTTTAGGTATAGACGTTTACGAATCCGAGGAGAAGATTTTCTTCAAAGACTTTTCCAACTTGACCGTCGAAGAAAAAATGTTGTACTGGGACGATACCATGGCGCAGCTCTCGTCTTTGCCTCAAGTGTTAGTGACGCCGCATCAAGCGTATTTAACGCACGAAGCGCTGACGGAGATTGCTGAATGCACGAAACAAAACTTTCTTGAATTTGCAGAAGAATTAGACGACGCGGATGCTTCGAATACCACGAGAGTTTGTTAGTTTTAGTTTCTTTTAGTTAGTTTCTTTTCTTCATAATAAGAGTGCTGCGCGCGCACGACATAAACACTATTTATCACGCGCTCCTTCCACATCTCCACAAACTCAGCGCATAGTATATACATATATATTTATAAGCACACACATCCGCACCCGCGCGACGCTCGATTATTCACAGGTTTCCGTCGTCTCAATGTCTCAGATTTCGGGAAAGGCGGCGACGTCGATGCCGTCGATATCTTCATCGCAAAGAAGAAACACATTCAGCGGCGGCGGCGCTCGAGTTCAAAGCGCGACGACGATGAAGAATACTAAAACGATTCAGACGACGCGTTTTGTTCCTCCTCCTCCTCCTCGTCGCGTGCGTCGTCAAGGAAGTCTTCCGCCGTCGCCGGGCTTTTGTTCGATGATATCTAAAGGAGGGAAGAGTTTGTTACCGAATTTAATTGATGAAAAAGCGGATAAGAGAAACGTGACGGCGAAAGCGTCTTCTTCATCATCATCATCTTCATCGTCGTCGATAAAACCCGATTTCGAGGAAGGAGATGATGAGGAAAAAATCATCCTCTATTCCCAACGATGGGTTCAACTCGGCTATCTCGCCTGTTTAGCGTTGATTTCCGATTGGGTGTGCTTTTCAGTTGCGGCAACGCCGGGGACCTGGGATTCGATTTTTCATCGAAGTCCGGAAACGTTGATCGACGTGTTTTTATTTACGAACGTCGCGTTTTGTTTCTTGGAGCCGCAGATTGTCGGGAAGTTTGGTTTGCGAAACGTCGTGGTGAGCGCGGCGGCTTTGATGACGTTTGGGTGCGCTTTACGGTCGGGATTAGAGTTTAACGATTTCATTCCGTTCGCGTCGTTTATGCCTTCGTATACCGAAGAAGTGGTAGGCACTGTTTTAGTTGGAGCTGCGCAGCCATTTTTTCAATGCACACCTACTTTATTGTCGTCGAGGTGGTTCGGCAAAGACGAGAGAGCGTTATCGACGTCGATCGCGATAAACGCGAACCAGATTGGCATAGCGGTCGCCTTCCTCGTCGGCGGATTGATGGGACAAACCAACGAAGGTTTAAATGGGTATTTTTCGTTGATTACTTTACTGAGTGGAATCGTGACTATTGGCGCGTTCATACAGTTTCAAGAGAAACCACCGACGCCGCCGAGTTTATCGCAAATGCAACAGGAAAAAGAGAGAAAACGTAGATGCAAAGCCGAAGAGGCATCGCGCGACGTCAACGCGTCGCAGAATATGGGCAAAGACGAGTTGGCCGAGTTAAACTTCCCGGCTTTGTGTAAACGTTTGTTGAACACGCCCGGATTTTGGCAGCCAACGGCTGCATTTGTAGCTTCTATTGCCATTTCAAACAATGTTTCGGCGTTTATTGGAACAACTTTAGGGAAAGCCGGGGTGGAAAACGCGTTCGAAGCCGACGAGTTTGGCGCGGCGTTTCAATTGGCCATCATGTTTGGATCCATCTTTTTAGGCGGCTACGTCGATCGGTCCAAGAAGTATAAACCGGTCTCCTTGGCTTTAATCATCCTCTCCGTATTCCTCTTGATTCCAATCGGCGCGGGAGAAGTCATACCGGACGCATACGTCCTATTTAGTTTAGTCCTCCTGGGGTTCACCGTCGGCCCCGTCCAACCGATTTGTGCCGAGTTGGCTGTGGAAGTCTCCTACCCGGAGGATGAAAACGGCGTCGTCGCGCTTCAGCAAGTCTGCGGCAACCTCTTCTCGGCCATCTTAGTCCCCATCTTAGCCTTCGCGGCACATGGCGACTTACTTTTCGGTAAACTGAGCGGCGATTACGCGATATTAATAGTCTTAGGTTTGGTCACGCTCGGGTACTTCACCACGTTCGACGCGCCTTTGAAACGCTTGGAAGCGGATAAAGCCGCTTCCGAGTAATACGTTTAAAATATGTACCATAAACTAATACAACAACTCGCCGCGAGAGCGAGCATAATAGAAACGTTTAGAAAAAAACGAGACTCGTCATCGAATACGCGAAGAGAAAAACGAACACTACTACCAATATACTCCTCTCGGCCTTCTTATAATTGTGATAAAAGCGTCGTTTCCCACTTGTTACGTATTAGTCTTCGTGTTTCATTCGATAACATGCGTTCGGTACCGTTGGGAAAGATAAATATTTACAACGTTTATAGTATGGCGGTATTTTCAAGTAGTATTTTTCTCTCCTTTTTTTGTGGCAGACAAACGACAACTCATCTCTCTTTATCCTTTTACATTAATCTAAAGCGGAAAGCGTGCTCTCTCTCTCTCTCTCTCTCTCATCAACGAGCGCATCTCATCATCCTTAAAGCGTATCGTTATAATATTTATTAATACTTGCCCTTTCTCGCTTGCGCCGGCGATCTGGTTTTTCTCTTACCACCGGAAACAGAAGAAGATTTCCCGGCGATTGGCACACCTCTTCGGCCTCGTCTCGCCGCAGGCGACGTCGCGACGGACGGCGCCGGGACGATGGTTTTCCCTTTCGGCTTGTACGCGGGTTTCGCGGCGGACTTTTTCGCGGCCGGAGACTTTTTAACCGGAGCAGCGGAGGAGGAAGACTTTCTCACTCTCTTCGTCGCCGCGTTGGCGTCGCCGACGGAGAGGAACCCGAAGGACAACACCGCGGCGGAGAGGAAGTCTCTCTTGGATAAAGATTCCGAGCTGATCGCTTTGGCTTGGATGGAAGATCTCTTGATTTTGGATTGTTGCTTTTTTTGCGCGGCAACATTTACTTTCGTGGCGCAAAAAGATGCGGATTGAGTCATAGAAAACATCTTACGTGTTGTGTTGAGTGCGTGTTTACGTGCGTATCGTTGAAGTCGAAGCGTATCTCGATGCGAAAAGTGACGATACGATGATGTGTGAGAGACGGAAAAAAGATACTCTCGTTTCCC
>PBTU01000095.1 GCA_002729295.1 Verrucomicrobiales bacterium
ATGAAGCAAGTCTTCGACCCGGAAATCCCCGTCGACATTGTAAACCTCGGACTGGTTTACGATTGCAAGCTCACCGAAGTTGATGAAGGCACCGACGTAGATGTCAAAATGACTCTCACCGCACCCGGATGTGGCATGGGGCCCGTCATCGCAGCCGACGCCCAGGCGCGCATTATGTCACTTAGCGAAATTAACGACGCCCGTGTGGAACTCGTTTGGGATCCAGCGTGGAACCAAGACATGATCTCCGAGGAGGGCAAGATGAAGCTGGGAATGGTCTAGTCTATCCTCGAATTACTGAAGCCGTTCTTCCGCGAGGAGAATGACATCGAGAGCGTAGCGGTTTTGCGCATTCTGTATTGTTCCTAGTAAGTCGCGGGCCTCCGCCGCGATTTGGGAAAAGTCACCATCCTCGGTTCGACCATAGCGGGCAAATCTTGCCAACGTCAGGGCAATCCGGAAATCATCCGATAGCTCTTCAGCCTCACGAACAACTGCATCCAAAGGCAACATGCCGCCTCGGGCGGTCTCCGTGCCTTTCTCCAGTTCGAGATCGATCTGGCCAAGCCTCCCCTCAAAGCCAGTGAGCTTGACCTCATAAAAATACGATTGATTGCCGAGGAGAACCCCTCCGTCGCCTTCGGGATTTTCTGGAATAAACGATTCGCCGACCAAACGCACCGACTCGACTCTTTTGGGGTCGAAGTTTATCTGCGCGCTCACATTTTCATGCGGATTATCTCCGCCCTGGAGATTCACAAGCAACAGCGCCCTCTGGTGATCCCACGGGCAAATTCCCAACTCGCTGGAAAGACCCACCGGCCCCACTTGCACCTGCGGTTTGGATTCGGCTTGGAGAATGTTCACCCAATTATCAACCCGAAAATGATCAGTTCCCGGCAATTTCCCGGATTGGATTAATACACGTTCGACCAAAGATGGATCCGCAATCTGAAGCGAGAGCGGCAGTCTCAGCGAAAGGTCCTGAACATTCCTCACCACGTCGGTAGAAAATGGCGAAAGTAATGGGAGATCACCGGCAGCGACCCCAGCTTCACCGTCAACCTGGCCTTGTCCAGCGACGCCCATTCCGCCCGAGAGCGGAGGATCAACCCCCAATTTCGAAAGGCCCATGAACCCCACCGTGACCACGGCAGCCACTCCAGCAATCGCCATTAGCGACTGGCGACGGGCCCGCTTTTTATGGTCACTAACGAGCACGGCCGCATCGGGACGGCGCCCGGACTTGAAAATCGCTTCCCGACGCTTTTCTCCGAGCGTGAACTGATCCGCGCCGAGAGTTCCGGAAAGAAGGACCGCCATTTCTGACATCGCCTTGCTCTCTTCAGCTAGCGTAGCATTGCCCTCCAACGCCATTACCACTCGGGCGTTTTCAAATTCGCACAATTCATCGAGAACGTATGCCGTCATCTTAGGATCTTCCGGAGTCAGTTTCATGGGACTAGAGTGATTGGGGACTTAAATTTTGAATGAGATCTTCGGGGAGGATGCGGCGAAGGCGCTTCAGACCGGCGTGGAGGAGGAAACCAACGTTTCCAGTGCTGAGACTGGTTACCTCACTAATTTCCTGATAGCTGAGCCCTTGCTCAAACTTTAAGAGAATGACCTCCCGCTGGTTTTCAGAGAGTCGGGACAAGGCTTCATGAACCTGCCCCACCCGCTCCTGAATGTCAGCCCGCTCCGAGGGATCCCGACGGGTCGCCGGAACTTGGGCCAATTCCTCCTCTACAAGGCCGACAATCCGTTTTTCCTTGCGGAGGACATCGAGAGCACGATTTCGGCATACCGTGAAAAGCCAGGTTTTCAAGCCGTGCTGGATTTTCTCCGCATCCTGCTGATACAAACGAATAAAGGTATCCTGCACAACATCGCGGGCTCTCTCGACATCTTGAAAAAAGCCAAAGGCATATCCGATCAAAGGCGACTCGTACTCAGCGAGTGCCTCCCGGACAAATTTGTCCTGGTTAATGATCATCTTTTCGCAACCGTCCTCCATAATTGGCCAATTATAGTAGGGCAACGATCAATGAGCGAATTTTCTTAGAGGCATTTTCCCTTATTTTACCTCCCTTTGCATAAAACTTTTGCCGTTCAATCCCAATAACTACAGTACTTTTGTGAATTTCGCCAATTTTTATTAACAAATCTTAAAAATTAAGTTGACCGTTATATTTTTTTTACCTAACCTCCAGCTGCGTTATGAAAAACCTTACCCTTACTTCAACCCTCGTCACGCTTATCTCGCTTCCCGCACTCGGTCAAAGCGCTTCCAGCATCAACTCCTCCATTTCGGCCAAGCAAAAGGAAATCATCCGACTTCAAAATGAAATTACAGCACTCCGCAGCAACCTAACAACAACTTCAGCATCAGTCACCGCGACTGAGAGCCATGTTGTCAAAACAGGCGACACTGTCAGCTCGATCGCCCGGCAGCACAAGATGTCCCCTTCCCAAATCATCGCCCTCAACAATCTGAGCAATCCTTCAAAAATCCAAATCGGACAGTCTTTGAGCGTATCCTCTGGATTTCCGGCTCCCGCTCCTGCGGTTGCACCCACTCCGGTCAAGCTGGCCGAAAAGCCCACCTCCCCAGCAACTTCCTCAAAAACTTCCGATTACCTCATCCAGCGAGGTGACACTTTCTACTCGATTGCCCGGAAGCACAAAATGACGGTGACCAAGCTCCGTGGACTCAATCCGGACATTAAAACACACCTCATTACTGCAGGCTCCATCCTTAAAGTCTCCGGCGAGCAAGCGACAACAGCCGTTGCTACCAAGAAGTTGGAAAAGAAGGCTACCGATTTCCGGGCCACCGCGAAAACCGGCAATTCCAGCCCCGCAATGATTTCGACCAGGAAAAAGGTCAGCACTCGCGCACAAACTCCATCTAAAAAGGAAACGGTCAGTGCTCCTCCCGTCAAAAAGAAGACTCCACCAACACCCCCCATTCCTGAGTATTCCCTGAAAGAAACAGTGGCTGATGATGCCCCACCAATTCCCCCCAAAGTCGACGAGCCCGCACCTCACCAAGCCTCCAGTGTTGCCTCGATCATTCTAACCGACGAAATGACTTTCGATGCCTTCGCCAAGAAACACGACGTCAGCACCGATCAGCTCAATTCTCTCAACGGATGGACTCTTCCGAAAGCAACCGTTCTGGCCCGCGGCTCGGAAATCTACATTCCTAAATAAACTCTCCTTTTCTAAGGTAAGGCAGGGCGATACCCGGAGGCTTCCACGTGAGGTCCCCGGGTATCCTCATTTCATGGGGATGGCAAAAAAGAAGACGCCACCCGTCTCGCTTCCAAATCAGCTGCGACGACGATTTCCAAAGCCTGGGAATCCTCATGAGCAACGGAGGACATCGTCTTCTCCACAACCTCCCAAATTCCAGGGAAACTCAGCGCACCCTTTCGGAACGCTTCATTGGCTACTTCATTGGCCGCATTCAACACCGCCGGTAAAGACCCACCCCTCTCTCCGGCCTCGCGTGAGAGTCTGAGAGCAGGAAATGCATCCTCGCGAGGTGCTTCAAATTCCAGTTTGGACAAACTTGGGAAGTCGAGCGGCTTGAGTTCGTTGGACAAACGCTCGGGCCAGGTCACGGCATACTGAATCGGAAAACACATATCAGTCGTGCTCAACTGGGCCAACACACTACCGTCTATAAATTCCACCATAGAATGCACGATACTCTGCGGATGTACCACCACATCGATCTTGGACATGGGAATATCGAAGAGCCAACGGGCCTCGATCATTTCCAGCCCTTTGTTAAACAAACTAGCGGAATCAATGGTGATCTTCTGGCCCATCTCCCAAGTGGGATGCTTGAGGGCGTCCCCCAACTTCACCGCGGCCAGTTTTTCAGTCGGCCAAGTCCGAAACGGTCCACCTGAGGCAGTCACAATTAAGCGACTCACCTCATCTGAACCACCGCGATGCCCCTCGAGACACTGAAAAATGGCATTGTGTTCGCTATCGACCGGCAAAATTTGCACCCCTTGTTTGCGTGCGGCCTTCATGACCACCTCACCGGCCATCACGAGGATTTCTTTACTCGCAACCGCCAGATCACATCCCCGCTCAATCGCCACAAGCGAAGGCTTCAAACCTCCCACGCCCACAATGGCAACAAGAACGAGATCAGGGTTCGTCGTTTCGATCAACTCACACAAACCTTCTTCCCCCACGAATACCGTTCGCTCTCCACCCTCGAGGTCTGGGCGCGATTTCTCATGTCCGATACACAAATGAGATACTCCAAATTCCCTGGCCTGTTTATCCAACTCCTGAGATCGGGTCCTGGCAGCCAAGCCAACAACTTCCATCCGGTCCGGGATTTGCCGGGCCACTGTCAGAGCACTTGTTCCGATGGATCCGGTGGACCCTAAAATCACGACCCGTTTCCTCATGAAGCTAATCCTGTTACGATCAGATAAAAATACATCACCGGTGCAGCGAAACAAAGGCTGTCGATGAGATCAAGGACGCCACCAATTCCAGGCATCCAATTCCCCGAATCCTTTACTTTCAGACTCCGCTTGAGAACGGACTCGGCCAAATCACCCGCAACTGCGGATAAAGCCATCAACAATCCGAGAACAAACACATGAAGTGGAGGGATCCACGCCAGAATGTCTCCAGACAATCCCCAAACCGACCAAGCCGCCAGCTGAGCAAATCCCAAAGCCCCGGCAAACCCCTCCCAGGTTTTCGCCGGACTAAGATGAGGAGCCATCTTGTTTTTCCCGATCAATGAACCGGTGATATATGCCCCCATATCGGAAAACTTTGCCGAGGCAATCATCATCAAAACCAACCATGATCCGGTTCCAACATTTCCGCTATCGGGGAGGAACAATAATCGAAATACAAAGGAGCCAAACAAAATGGGCACATACACATAAGCAAGCAAGGTATCGCCTACTGCATCGACACTTTCGCGTCCCTCGATACCATTGCGAAACCTCCAACAAAAAGCAGCCAGCACTACAAAGACTAGACCAGCGGCTTCCAAAGTAAATCCTCCCACCTCCTGACACCCGCAAATAAGGAAGACTCCCGTCGCCAATGCCACCGCCAATCCCGAGAGCAGACCGAAGACCCGGCAGACTGATCCCGGAAACTTTCGAAAAAGACCAAAAAACTCAACTGCACCTGCAACGGTTAAAAATCCAATCAGCCCAAAAAAGGCCCACGGCTG
Source organism: Verrucomicrobiales bacterium (assembly GCA_002729295.1). GTDB lineage: Bacteria > Verrucomicrobiota > Verrucomicrobiia > Verrucomicrobiales > Akkermansiaceae > SW10. The sequence goes on from PBTU01000095.1 coordinate 5,231, forward strand.
CTGGGACACGAACACGCCGGTCACGATGACCCATAAAATAAGCGTGCTTGTGAGCCGGGCTCTAAAGACCTGAGCCTTTGTTGGTTTCTCCGCCTCGTCTGACATCTTCAGCATCTTCTTTACTCCGGCGAGATGCCGCAATGACAATCCCCTGAAAAAAATCTGCAACTTTTTCTAGAACCCGCAGTTTCATTCCGTGTATTCAAGAAACCAAGACTTGAACAACCCCAAAAAACGAAAAAACAATGAAAACTACAATTACAGCAGTAACCGTCGCACTCGCCACCGCTGTCTTCGCTTTCGGAGAGCCGCCCAAGGGTAAGGGAGAGCGTGGAGGAGATCGTCCCGTCCCCCAAGAAATGCTTGAGAAATACGACACCAACAAAGATGGCAAGCTAGACAAGGATGAACGCAAAGCGGCTTTCGAAGCCCGCAAAGCCGAAATGCTCAAGCGTTTCGACAAAGACGGTGACGGAAAACTCAACGAAGATGAGCGCAAGGCAGCCGGACAGGCCCGCAAAGCAGAAATGCTCAAGCGTTTCGACAAAGACGGAGACGGAAAACTCAGTGAAGAAGAGCGCAAGGCCTTGCCTAAGCGCGGACCTCGCGGAGAAGGAAAAGGAAAAGGAAAGCCCGAAGGAAAAGGCGGCAAAAAGGGCCCCAAAAAGAGCGAAGAGTAATCTTCTTTCTTGAGTCCAAATCATTTCAAAGAGATCGGGTGGCTTACCCGGTCTCTTTTTTATTCCTCCAACTACTACACCCGGTAATTCTACAACTCTGCCGCCTCTCCTTAACGAAACGCTATTTTCAAGAGACCACAGCTTAGAGGAAACATCGCCGAAAAAAGACCCAAGACTGTTAGATTGGTCCTTTGACATCAACCTAGGTCCCTGACAATCTTACCCCCGTGCTTGATACTCATCACCACCTCTGGAACTATTCCAAAGAAGAATACGACTGGATCCCCGAAGGCTCTCCCCTTGCCCAGGACCAACTACTCCCTGAACTGAAATCCGCTACTTTCGAAGCTCAAGTTACTGGAACGATTGCGGTCCAAGCCCGCCAGATCATCGAGGAATCAGATGACCTTCTTAAATTAGCGGATGCCGGCGACCTCATTCGCGGCATCGTTGGCTGGGTCCCCCTCATCGACGACAGAGTCGGCGCTGACCTGGAACGACTTGCTCCTCATTCCAAATTCGTCGGTGTCCGACATGTTCTTCAAGAGGAAGTAGATGACTACTTTCTCAGAGGTGATTTCCATCGCGGCCTCGCTCTCCTGCCGAACCACAATCTCAGATACGACCTCCTCCTCTTTCAAAGACAGCTTCCGGTCGGAATCCAACTCGTCGATAAACGACCCGAACTGGGGTTCATCGTCGATCACATCGCCAAACCAGAGGCCCGAAATGGACAGGTCGAGGGGGCTTGGAGGCGTGGAATGAAGGAATTAGCGAAACGGGACAATGTTCTAGGGGTAAAGTTTTCCGGCTTGGTCACCGAATTCAATCAGGATGACATTATCGACCCGGACACCGTTCGGTCCTATTTCGAGGAAACTTTGGAGATTTTTGGTTCTGATCGGGTGATGTTTGGGACCGATTGGCCGGTTTGCCTCCTCAAAATTAACGAATACCGCGAATGGTCGGAAACTGTGCGCAGTCTTGCGTCTTCCCTTTCTACCGATGAGCAGCTAAAAATCCTCCTGAGAAACGGCGAAGAAGCCTATCAGCTCACCAACCAAATTGATTAAATTATCAATCCCGAGCCTTTTTTGATTGCTGGATTTACCAAATTTTAGGATTAGTAACGGTTTTGAAACCTAAAACACTTTCAACCTTGAGCCTCAACCGCACCGAATACAAGTATCTGATCAGCTTGGACGACATGGAGGAAATCCAGAAGGATCTCGCCGATCGGCTTGTTGTTGACAGCTTGGCTTCGGAAGACGGGAATTACCCAATTGTCACGGAGGACTTTGAAACTCCGGACCGTCAATGTTTCTGGGAGAAAAACCGCGGACTGGCCAGCCGTCGCAAGATCCGTGTTCGTATATACGGCATGGAAGGCGGCAAGATTCCTCCCACCGGTTTCATCGAAATCAAACATAAGCATTTCGGACTCGGCGCCAAACGCCGGCTTTTCCTTCCCGTTAAAGAGGCAATCGAGTTCGCCAACGGAAACTACGACATTCTCCGCACCGTCAAGCGTGACTGGTCCCGTGGACAGCGCATGATCATTGCAGAGCTCTTTGATCTCATTGAACGCCGAAAATTTGAACCAGCCATCCAACTTCGCTACGATCGACGGGCCCTCATGACTCCGGATGGCCAGCTCCGCATCACTTTCGACACCCGATTGATGTGTCGCACCGAGCTCCTTTCGCTGGAGCCAAACGATCAACGCTTCTCGGATTACATCATTCCACCTGATAAATCGATTCTTGAGGTGAAATCGATCGGCTCGGTCCCATTTTGGTTCCGGGTCTATGGTGGAGAAAAAAACCTTATGCGACGCGGTTTCAGTAAGTTCTGCAGCGCCATGAAGGTCATCGACCCCATCCTCAAGGAGCAAATCAAAAACGCGCCCCCAAGCGCTGCGTAATTTCTCTGTTCCAAAGCAGCAAAGTAATCTATTCCCCTTTCTTTCCGACACATCAAATCTTCGTAAAACCTATGGATCCTGTAATCGCAAACGCCGTCGAAAGCTTTCTTAACTTCTCCCCAAATACTGAAGATCCTCCAAAAACCCTTGAGGTCTTGGGAGCAATGAGTCTGAGTTTTGTCCTCAACATGCTCATTGGAGCTCTCTACAAGCACACCTACAAAGGAACCCGCTACTCGCAGGACTACGTTCATACCATCGTCATCATCGGAACGGTCACCACCATCCTCATTATGGTTGTTGATGGCAATGGCGCCGTCGCCTTCGGGATGTTTGCCGCCTTCTCGATGATTCGCTTTCGTCGCAACTTGGGCCAATCCCGGGATTTGGCCTTCGTCTTCTTCGCTATGGCAACGGGGATGGGCGTCGGGGCGCGCGAATACCCCAT
>PBTU01000096.1 GCA_002729295.1 Verrucomicrobiales bacterium
CGAATAACTTTTAACCCAACAAACCAAGTAATGTCTCAATTCTCAGGAAAACGTGTTGTCATCACCGGAGCCGGACGCGGCATCGGCAAAGCCATCGCCCACGCTTTCGCTCGCGAAGGAGCAAAAGTCGCGATCATCAGCCGAAACGAAACCAGCTGTGGTGCGGCGGCCAAGGCCATCAACGCCGAGTTCCCCGAAAGTGCCCGCTTCTACGGTCTCGACGTCGCAGACTACGATGCCGTTCAGGAAACCGGAAAGCAAATCCTCGAAGATCTCGGCGGCATTGATGTCCTCGTCAACAACGCCGGCGTCACGCGCGACGGGCTTCTCATGCGCATGAAAAATGAGGACTGGGACACCGTTCTCGATACCAACCTCAAGGGCGCCTTCAACCTCGTCAAAGCCCTTCAGCGTTCGCTAATGAAAGGCACCGACCCGCGCATCATCAACATCAGCTCTGTCATTGGACTCATTGGAAATGCCGGTCAAGCCAACTACGCCGCCTCCAAGGCCGGCCTCATCGGCTTCACAAAATCCATCGCCCGCGAACTCGCCGGACGCAAAGTCACCTGCAACGCCATCGCCCCCGGATTTATCACTACCGACATGACCGAAGAGCTCTCTGACGACCTCAAGGCCGGCATCGTGGCTAAAGTTCCTCTCGCCGATTTCGGTCAAGTCGATGACATTGCCAACACCGTCCTCTTCCTCGCCAGCCCGGCCGCCCGTTACATCACCGGCCAGGTCCTCGCGGTCGATGGCGGTATGACGATGTAACATGACACTCTATCTTATCAGACACGCCACCGCCGACGCCCACGGGCTATCCGGCAGCGACTTTGTCCGTTCTCTGGTGCCCAAGGGAATCAAGCAAGCCCACCGAGTTGGAACCTTCCTTCGCGAGAGCGACCTCATCCCCGACCTCGTCCTCACCAGCCCCGTCCTGCGCGCCAAAGAAACCGCGGAGATCCTCGCCGGGGAAGGATGCCCCTCTCCTCTTGTCAAGTCCTGGCTCTCCTGCGGCATGCGCCCCGAAATCGCCCTTCAGGAACTCTCCGCCTACCGCGAGCTTGACGCCGTCGCCATCGTGGGACACGAACCCGACTTCTCAACCTTCGTTGAATACCTTGTCGGCGCCACCTTTTGTACAATCCGGGTCAAGAAAGCTTCCGTCATCTCTCTTGAGATCGACCCACCCCGGCAAGTGGGCTCGCTCAACTTCAGCATTCCCTGCAAATACCTTCCGTAGAAGGACATTCACTTTCCACGAATCGTCTCGCGATTTCGCTTTGCCTTACTGGCATCTTTACGTGATGGTGCGCTCCGTTATGGCGAAGCCAAAATCTGCAATCACTCCTACCCGCTCTGAGAATTTTCCCGAATGGTATCAGCAAGTCGTCCGCGCTGCTGATCTCGCCGAGAATTCCGAAACCCGTGGCTGCATGGTGATCAAACCTTGGGGGTTTGCCATTTGGGAAGCGATCCAACGTGACCTCGATAACCGCTTCAAGGCCACCGGCCACCAAAACGCCTACTTCCCCCTCCTCATACCTCTTTCCTACCTCGAAAAAGAAGCCGAACACGCTGAAGGTTTCGCCACCGAATGTGCCGTGGTCACCCATCACCGTCTCGAAGCGGAGAAAGACGAAAACGGTAAGACCCGCATGATTCCCTCCGGGAAACTCAACGAGCCTTATGTCATTCGCCCCACCTCCGAAACCATCATCGGCAACGCCTTTTCCCGTTGGGTCGAATCCTACCGCGATCTCCCTCTCCTCATCAACCAGTGGGCCAATGTCATGCGCTGGGAAATGCGTCCCCGCCTTTTCCTGCGCACTGCGGAATTCCTCTGGCAGGAAGGCCATACCGCGCACGAAACCAAGGAAGAAGCCCTGGACGAAACGCACATGATTCATCAGCTCTATGCCGATGCCCTGCGCGACCTCCTCGCGATCCCCGTCGTAATGGGAGAGAAAACGGAGGCCGAACGATTTCCCGGTGCGGATGTCACACTGACTGTCGAAGCCATGGTGCAGGACCGCAAAGCCATTCAAGCCGGCACTTCACACTACCTCGGCCAAAATTTCGCCAAAGCACAAGAAATCACCTTCGTCGACCGAGACAACAAGGAGCAACACGTTCACACCACTTCCTGGGGTGTGTCGACCCGCCTTGTGGGCACCTTAATCATGGCTCACTCGGACGATGACGGACTGGTCCTCCCTCCCCGTGTCGCGCCCCAACAAATCGTTATCGTTCCCGTCACTCCCAAGGAAGACACCCGCGACGCCGTCATCGATGCCTGCCAGGCTCTTGCCACCCGTCTTCGCGAACGAACTTATGGCGGCGAACCACTCCGCGTCCACGTCGACGACCGCGACCTTGGTGGTGGAGTCAAGAAATGGGAATGGGTTAAAAAAGGCGTCCCTCTGCGTGTCGAAATTGGACCCCGCGACCTCGAGGAACGCAAAGTTTGCCTCCAACGTCGCGATCAGGCGGCCAACGAAAAGAGCTTCATCGAAAAAGAAGAATTCCTCCGTGAGGTTGTTGAAACCTTGGACAATGTTCACCAATCACTTCTTCAGCGCGCTCTCGATTTCCGCGAAGAAAACATCACCGAATGCTCTGATCTCGAAACCTTCGAAAAATTCTGGGTGCAGGAAAACCCCGGTTGGCTTGTCACGCCATGGGCCGGGAGCCGCGAGCAAGAGGAAGAGCTTTCCAAAAAGCATAAGATCACCATCCGCTGCCTCCCTCTCGATAAACAAGCCGGCCCCGAGGCCGATTGCATCCTCACAGGCTCCGCCACTCCATCGCGCGCGATCTGGGGACGAAGTTACTAAGGTCTAGCGCCAGTCAATTTCGGTGCCATCCGTCAGGACCTCACCAAGAATGGGGACAGGCAGTGATTCCTCGAGTATCAAGCGATTGGTCGTCGCCGCGATATCACGTTCCGCTTCAGGATAATTGAGAATCACCCCAAGACACTTCACGCCTGTCGCCTCAATGGCCTTAACGGTCAAAATGGTGTGATTGATCGCACCCAGCCAATTACCCACAACCACAATGACAGGCAGCTGAAGTCCCCTCGCCAAATGGGGAATTCCAAAATCCTCCCCGAGCGGTACTTCCCAACCCCCGGCGCCTTCTACCAGGGTAAACTCCTGACCCTCTTGAACCGAGCGAATCTGTGAAACCATCTTACTCAACTCCAAGGGTGAGCCCTCAATCCGTCCTGCCACCAGGGGCGCAACGGGAGTTTGGAAATAGCTCGGATTGATCACTTCCAGATCCAACACACGATCTGAGGCCTCCCAAAGTCGTTCGGCATCTTCACGACTCCCGCTGCACACTGGCTTTAATCCCACCGCACCAATGCCCTTCTTGCGAAGTTCTTCGACGATGAGCACCGAGACATAGGTCTTCCCAATGCCGGTGTCGGTGCCCGTGACAAACACCCCTGACAATTCTTCAAACACCTTCGCCCTAGAGTTGAAGGTTAATCAGATACCAGATCGCGATCGCCAGAGCCAGAGCTGCCATTTTCGACGTCCAGTTCTTCGCGAACCATTTCTTCAGATGATTGGCCATGGGATAAGAATATATCTTCGAGTTTTTTGCGGAAGTCCGCTTCGGAAAGATCACGTAACATCTTCCCGTCTACAAGAATTGAAATCGCTCCGGTCTCTTCACTCACCACAATGGCTACCGCGTCAGTATCCTCGCTGACACCAAATCCCGCCCGATGCCTGAGTCCGAGGGCGCGATCGGAGAGTTCTTTTTGACTCACTGGAAAGATACAACCTGCAGCCTCCACACGCTCCTGCGAGAGAACCATGCCACCATCATGAAGAGACGTTTTGGGATGGAAAATTGTCGTAACCAACTCCACCGATAGCTGGGCATCAATCGTGACCCCGGTGGACTCGTAGTTCTCCAGACTAATGTTCCTCTCAATGGCAAACAAAGCGCCAAAACGCTTATTGGAAAGCTCCACCACCGCATCCGCCAAAGCATCCAAAAACTCCTGCTGGTGACGAGTCGAAAAGGAAAAGAAATTAGTACTCCCCAGTCGAGCCAAGGCATTTCGGAGCTCTGGCTGGAAAATAATCAAAAGGCCAAAAGCCAAAATCGCCGCCGCACTTTTAATGATCCACTCGATCACTTTTAGCTCCAGCAATTGCGAAGCCAGGGTCAACACGATCACCACCACGGCAAGGCCAATCAGAATCCGAGCTCCCCTTGTCGAACGAAAAACACGGAAAATCTGGTAGATGAGCAACCAGAGAACCCCAATCTCGGTCGCAGCCCGCCAGTGTTCCTGAAATAATTCGATCGCGCTCACTTGTGAGCGCCAGTGTATCGTTAAAAGCAAAAACAAGCAACCATGGCCTCAACCCGCACTATTTTTAAATCGCGCCTCAAGGATTTTCCGCCGAAAGGCGAAAATCCTCTCCAGCTTCTTACGGACATACAAGGCATGAGCAATTTCACCCAGAAATGACAATCCCACCGAGTAATGCACAAGATCGCACATTAAAGTTCCACCGTCCTTGGATTCAAAACGATGACGATGATGCCAAAATCGATAGGGCCCCGAACGTTGTTCATCGATGAAACTCTCTCCTTCCTTCACTGATTTAATCTCTGTGACCCAGGGAATCCAGAAGCCGGGGAGAATCTTAACCCGATAGGTGATGATCTCACCCTCATACATCTCCTCCGAGGGCAGGGTCTCAATTTTAAATCCAAGATCAGGAGGAGTTATCGCATCGAGATTGCGCGGTGATGAGAAAAAATTCCATGCCTCCTCAATCGGAATCGGCAACCATTGATCCTGCTCCAGTGAATGTACCTTCATTATGAGGCATGCTACTCCTCTTTTTGGATCGGTCTTCCGAAAAGATCAAAAAGTGTTCCCACTCCGGCCTCGATAATCCCTTTACCGGCATCGGCCGCCCCATCGGGCACCGTGATGATCTTCCCCGCGCCGTCTTTAATAATGTTAACCGCTCCATCGAGCACTCCTTTCCCGGCACCAAGGATGATCCCCTGATTCGCCAAGATCACTTTGGTCGACTCCCCAACAACCTCACCGCCATGCTTCAGCGCCCACTGCCCGGTCTCAGGAATCATCTCGAACAACCTCTCACCCGCCGCCTCGATCAAACGCTCACTGAGATCTTCCTGAGGCGAATCAATCGTTCCACTGATAACCAACGGGGTCCAAAGAAGTCCCAATTCTCCTCGCTCGAACACCTTGGTCTCGGCTCCCGGAAGGTGCGCCAGAGTACCTGGCGTGATTCCCAAACGAAACTGCCCAAAGGTAATCCGGTCACCGATTAAGCGAAGCGTGCCTTCCAATCGCACCAAACCCTCGCTAGCCAGTCTGATGTTGGTAAGCTCCAACTGGTCTCCTCGTTTTGAAAAATCAAGACTAGCCTCTGATAAAGCCAATCGACGGAATCGGACGGTATTGGCATAAGCCGCAATTCGATCCAGAACAGGGAGCGCGGTCAGAACACCATCATCGATCTCGAGACTCCCTTTAACCCTCGCATCCTGATCAGGTTTGCCGGACACCTTGTAATCAATCTCTAATGGCCCCATGAGGCGCTGCTTCCAATCTTCGGCAATCACCTCTTCCACGCGGGTACCAGTCACATCACCGCTAAAATTCCAATGCCCGTCATCTAGAGAGTAATAGCCCTCCATCGTCAACCGCGAACGATTCAAGGCATCAAGGTCAGCCGAAATCAAATGAAATCGGTTTCCGGAATAGCGACCTCTGGCATTCTTGAGAACAAGCCGATTCACCGTATCAATCGGCGAGCGGATCTCTCCACCTCGCAAATCTAAATCATAAACTTCATCACCCGAACCTGGCACCACTTTCGCACCCACATTCGACCAGGACCACAATCCATCCTCGGTCTGGGCCCGACCATCCACCGAAGCCACATCGACCCTCGTCACTTCAACTTTATCAGGGAGGAATTGCGCCCAGAATCCTCCATCTTCATTTGAACTAACCTCATCAGGAAGAATCTCCGGCCCTACATCGACACCTGCCTCGTGATCGCGCTCACGAAAGTCGGCCACGACATTAAGATGACTCAGGCGGAAATCCTTAATGCGATATACTCCTTCCCATACAGCTCCAATTTCAACCGAGGCTTCGAGATTTGAGCCCTGAATATTTCTAACTCCGTCCTTTCCCGCATAATCAAAATTATCGACAGACACATCCCAACCAGCCCATCGGAAAGAAGAAAAGGAAGCGTCCCCGCCCAGCAAACCTCCAACTGCTCCCCCCACCATAACCCGGAAGTCATCACTGCGCAAATAACTCCGCACAGCCCGATAGCCCAAAATAAGCCCTACGATCCCGGCAAGCAAGAGGACCACACTCAACCACGCAAACCACTTCAACAATCCTCTCCCGGATGTCTTCTTCTGCTTTTGTTTGGTTCGTCGGCTCCGTCTGGACATGGCGTGAATGTAGCAAGGCCCGCCTGAGAGGCAATCCCTCAACAGCCCAACCTTATTCTAATGGAATGAATCGATGTCTATTCCTTGCGCAAATTCTCCACGATAATCTTCCAGATGGAAAAACCGGACTTCATGAGGCGCTCGCGATCAGAAATTTCCTTATCTTTCTTCGCACTCTCCTCTTTTTGTTCCAGCGCGAGCAAACGACGCTTGACCATCGATTGCTTGCCGCTGCTCATTGCCGAGGTGTCACTGGCATAAAGAGCAATTTCACCAATCGACCACTGCAGCTTATTAAGCCTCGGCGTCAGTGTTGACGCATTCGCTTTATCGACAATCGATTCCTGCACCGCGGCATCAAGCCCCTTGAGTGACTCGAAGCCGGAAGACTTCCCTTCTTTTGCCCGCTTACCAATTTTCAACAATTCCTTGAAGTATTGGCGCCCAGCGCTTTCCTGCAGACGGTCCTCGATCACAGCCTTCTTAATCTTATTGCCCACTTTGATATATTCCCGTCGGAGCGTAGCTTGATCCTTGGTGAAATACTCGGCTCCATCAATCCGGGCCACCCCCCAGGCCTTGAAAATATCAGCCGCTTTGGGCCCCAATTCGTGCAATGAGCCGTCGAGCTTATCAGGCTTTTCGGTGTCCATGGTAAACAGCTGCGCCTGC
>PBTU01000097.1 GCA_002729295.1 Verrucomicrobiales bacterium
AGGCAGCTATGCCATGGTGCTCTCCGCCGAGGAATCCGATCTGCGCTTCACCTTGGGCCGCGGATACGCCGGTGGTCGGGCGATCCGTAACAACAAGAGCTCCGATGGCCGTTGGGCCAGTGCTGGCGGAAAGGACGGAGATTTCACCTTCAGCTTGCTGGGTATTGAAGCCGCGAGCAAATCTGCATCTCAAGAAGCGCCCAGCGTAGCCGGGGCACCGGTCAAATTACTTCGTCATACGAATCCGCCCTTTACTCCAGTCCCCTTCAACAAGATCAGGCGTCAGCCGAACATCGTCACCGTGATGGTAGACGATCTTGGCTGGAACCAGATTGGTGTTGAGCAGAGCACGATGGGGACGAATCCAAAGCTTTACCGCACACCAAACCTGATGAAGCTCGCCGCCGGAGGGCTCAGTTTCACTGGTGCCTATGCCCAGCCCAACTGCGCGCCGACCCGCGCGGCCATGCTATCGGGGCAATACCCCGCGCGCATCCACAATGATGTCTACTGTGTCGGGAGCCTCAACCGATACGGTCGTGGAGGAATTTCAAAGGAGAAGGCAAAATTCACCGCTCCAGAACAGACGGAGGATGTGGCTGCCGAGGCAATCACCGTTGCTGAAGCGATGCGCAAAAACGGTTATGCAACCGCGCATATCGGCAAATACCACGTCGGCGGACATGGAGGTGAGGAGACCCTTCCTGAAAACGCCGGTTTCGATATCAACATCGGTGGCTTTACGCAGGGACATCAGCCGGTCTGCTTTGCCAGCAAGGATGGCGACAATTGGGTATTCAGAAAACTCGGGCGTGGCCACTTCGACCGCTTCGCCGGACCCTACACCGGGTCGTATCTGAAACAGCACAACTTTCCGCTGGCTCTGCTTGGCACGCCGAAGCATGTGAGCGACGCATTGTCCGATGCCATGGAAGAGACCATCGGCAAACTAGCCAACGACGAGAAGCCCTTCTATCTTCAACTCCATCCTTATGCAGTGCACGGTCCCGTGCGTTCACGGCCGGACCTAAAAGCAAGCACCGGCGATGAACTTGCCGGCTTCGTTGCCAGCATTGATCTAACCATCGGTCGTCTGCTGAAGGTTTTGGATGACACCGGCTGCGCCGAAAACACCCTGATCCTCTTCACCTCCGACAATGGCGGCACCCACAAGGACAACCTCCCTCTGCGCGGAAAGAAAGGAATGTTCACCGAAGGCGGTATCCGCGTTCCCTTGATCGCCTACTGGCCGGGTGTCATCCCCGCCAACACAGTCACTGATCATATGGTCCATACGGTCGACTACTACCCAACCTACCTGCAATTCGCCGGCGATCGTTGGATACCCCCGGAAGCCGAACATCCTCTCGATGGAGAATCCTTCGTCGATGTCCTGCTCAATCCGAATACTGACCGCATGCGTGATCCAATCTTCTACCTTTTCCCCGGCTACATGGATTCACGCGCCCAGCCAACCGTCGCTGCCGTCGACGAGATCGAGGGGCAACGCTACAAGCTTCTCTATTTCTACGAAGCCGACAATTGGGAACTCTACAATTTGAGTCACGATATCGGAGAGAACATCAATCTCATTAAGACCCACACCTCCATCGCCGCCCCGATTTCCCAAAAAATCCATGCCTGGCTCAGCCAGAAACATTCGACTTGGAAGCCGAAATATCCGTTAAAAAAGGATGATGGCAAGTCGGTGGGACCGCCACCCTCATTTTAGCGACTTAGGCAGAAAGCCATATGGGAGCGAGTCCGGGCTTGGTTACCCTACTTCTCTAACTTGATCACCGCTTCGGCGAAGGCAGTTCCTGTTTTCTCAAAGAAAGCAGCGCTGCCGAAATAATGATACGCTCTATTACTCCCAAGTTTTGCCCAGGTATCGGGGTCCTTGTTTTTGTTCTCGAAAGCTTTCCCGGCATCGTAGTCCCAAAAATCAGCGGTCTTCACGGTGATGACGTTGCCTTTAAATTCAGGCATTAGCGCGGTCGCGATTTGCGCGTCGGCCAGGATCTTGGTCGTTCCTTTTTGCTCGGTGCCTTGGTGCCCCATCGCTCCAATCACAAAAGGAAGCTTGGGTGACTTTAAGTCCTTGCGGACATCTCTGATAAAATGCGCCATATTCTCCTGATAGGTGCTTGTGGAATGGTCAGAGAACTTATCGTTGAAGCCCTGAAACCAGACGAAGCCCGCAATCTCATACCCCTGCCCCTTATAGTTGGGCGCGTATGTTTTAAGATCACCGAGAGTCTCACCAACACTTGTCATCATCAGTCGGTAATAGTGCCCAAATCCCTCCATATATTCCTCTTTTGAAAAGGGCTTCTTTTTCTTTTTTGCCTTATCTTCCAGCGCCTGAATGAAGGCATCGTCCGGCTTCCGGCCACTGGGCGGCAGAAAATCCCGAAAGAGTGATTTTCCACCCCAGGCCGCTTTGATGATCAGCACCTCTTCATCCAGCTTGTCGCCGATGGTCCACCCGAAGGAGAGCTCGGGGCCAATCTTATCATTACTGGCCCCATAGCCCACGCTCATGGACCCATGCATTTGCTTTTCGATATGATTGATAAAGACATCCTCTCTTTTGACGAAGGATCCACCTTGATGGTATTTCTCGAATCCTACTCTGAGTTTTGGATCTTTTAAGCGGTTTTCAATCACAGAAGTCGTGCAATGTCCTTGCATATTGGATTGCCCGGCCAAGATGTAGACCTTGAGCTTCTTGTCTTCAGCGTTGAGACCGCTCGAGAGGCCACAGGCAAGGATGAGTAGGGTGAGTTTTTTCATGGGGTTTTCGAATTAGATTTCTCGGGACTCTTATCGCCAGAGCGATACGCCCGGAAGGCTGGTTTACTTTCCAAGCTGGATGTCTTCGTTGAGAATTTTTCCATCCACCCCGTGGTGCCGGAAAGTGACCTGAGGCTTGCCGTCCACCCGGTCAACGTCCACTCGAAGGAAGCCGCCTTTGATCTTGAGATACTGATGCATCTCGGAGCGGTTCTTCATGGTGAATTTGGGCCGAAAATTTCTGGTTGAGCCGGAGGCTATTTCTGCAAGCGGACCGGTCCCGGGTGATTGATTTTCGTAGCCTTTCTGGCGGCACCGGGCATCTCAGCGTGCGGGTTTCGCGCCTTTGTGCTGCCCTTGGGAGTGATCATGCCGTCCTCGATTTTTGGAGGTGTATGCCGATGGGGCGTGGGGTTCTTGGGAATAGTGTCGCCCGTTTGCACCGTCCAATTTTTGATCATCTGACGCGCTTGCTCCAGCGTTTGGACATACTCCGCATCGTCCGCGAGATTGGTGAGTTGGTGGGGGTCCTTGCTGACCCGGTAGAGCTCTTCCCCGGGACATGGATTGGCAAAGACCTGCTGCTGTTCCAGCATCGTTTTCCCCGCCGCATGGGCCTTCCAAAGCTCCGCTCCAGCCGGGTAGTGATTGTCGGATTCGTAGCAGAGATTCGCTTGATCCGGAAAATTATTCCTGATGTAGAGGAAATCACCGAAACGCACCATTCGTTCGTGATTCTTATAGACGTGCCAATTGTGCTCGGAGAACACCAAGTCACGAACCCGGGACTTCGGGTTCTTGAGGATGGGAACAAAGCTCTGTCCTTGAATACAGTCCGGCCGATCGGTACCCGCTAACTCCAGGCAGGTCGCACTCAGGTCAATAACACTGACCAGACTCCTCGTGACCGAGGGCGTCTTGATCATCGCGGGGTAGTGCACCACCCAGGGGGTCTTGATGCCGCTGTCGTAGAGGCGTGATTTGCACCGGGGAAAGGGACGCCCGTTGTCGGCCGCGATCACAATCATGGTGTTGTCCAAGACACTCTGGCTCTTCAGTTCGGCGGTCACCTGGCCGATGAAATGATCGAAGCGGCTGACCTCGTGGTAGTAACTGGCCAGATCCTCGCGTGTCTTTTGCGTGTCCACCAAATAGGGAGGGATCACGACAGCGTCGTTGCGGTAGATCGGCGCGTCCTCGCTCAGCTTCCACCCCCGATGCGCATCACTCGAAGCAAACCAGAAGAAGAACGGTTTGTCCTTGGGGCGGTTCTGGACGTGCTCCACCCAGTCCTTTTCACCGCCCGGGCCACCCCCGCCGGTGATCTTGTCGAAGGCCCGGTCCTGCTTCCCAAACATGTGATTCTTTCCAGAGAGGACGGTGTAGTAGCCGGCCTTGCGCAAGAGTTCGGGGAAACGCACCTGGGTGTCAGGCAGCTTGACATGCAATTCAGGGGCACCCGTATTGTGAGGGTAGCGGCCGGTGATGATGCTGCAGCGACTGGGGCTGCAACTGCTAGTCGTCAGATAAGCGTTATCGAAGCGCATGCCACTCGCTGCCAGAGCATCGGTGTGTGGGGTCTTGATCGTCGTATGGCCATAACAGCCGAAATCCTCCTGGGAGATATCATCGGCAATGAAGAAAACAATGTTTGTCGGTTTTGCAGCGAAGGTAGTTCCCAAGCCGACGAGTGCGGCGAGGATGGTCAGGATACAGGGCTTCTTTCTCATGGTCAGGTTCTCGTTTGGGTGGCAATCTTCCAATAGTCTCTTGCGACCGTATATGGGTTGCAACAGCATTGTTCAAAAGACACCCTATCTTCTGCGCTTTATCACTTCACTTGAGATCCAAAAAGACCGGCAGGTGGTCAATTTTTTCATAGCGGCCTTCCCGCTATTCAGAACCGAATGAGGCTGGAATTTCTAATTCACAATAGACCCATGGATGGTCGGACAGGCAGCCATCGGCTTTTAGGTTTTTATCGTTCTGGTTCTTTGGACCCCAATCCCGCTTGGCTTCGAGAAGTTTGACCGAGTTCCTCGTGCTGAAGAGGATATGGTCGATTGAATTTTCTGTAGTCGAGTTCTTCAGCTTGGTCTCCTTCGCAAGAGATTGCATAACGAGGCCATCAGTCCATTCATTGAAATCGCCTCCAACGATGACCTCACATGACCGATCTTCCGCCTTAATGAGCTCTGCTAGTTTTTTGTGCTTTGAATTCTCCCAAGCTTCGGGCTTGGTTGGCTGTCTTTTGTTTTGCGCGTATCCTGGCAAGTGTAGCGAGTAGATCGCGAATTTTCGGCCTGCGATTTCAGTCTCAACACGAACCGGGTTGGCACGACTCCAGCCACTCCCTTCCACGACGAGGTCCTTGCCATCCGTCAGAGAAGTTCGGCTGATAATGGACTTGAACTTGCCTCCGTAATTACCCGTTGCATCGCCCCATTTGGGGGACTTGTGGCCTGCGGATGAACTCGTTCCGACGTGGACGTGCTTTAGCCCAAGCGCTTCCGCTACCCGTAGCGACCAATCCTTGACGTCTTTTCCTTGGTTAGGCTTGGGAACCTCACTCAGCAGGACGATATCAGGATTTAGGGGCTTAAGAAGCCCGGCGATTTGCTCAGGGGTAGCCCATTGGCCGCAAGCGACATTATACGCCACAACTCGCAGTTTGGTTGTGCCGTCCTGGGTACCTGACTCGGCAACCGCAGGTTGCGCTAAGAGGGTTGCAAGCAAGGCTACGATGAGGGCGGACTTAATGGCTCTCATGATGTTTGGTTGATTCATTGTTTCTCTTTGTGACTCTCTGTTGGACTGCTTTTTTGCGTGAGCTTTTGTTTTTATCTCATCGTTGTTTAGCTGCAAGTATCTGTTTCTTCAGTTTGCCGTATTCAACGCCCTGAACGGACCCCTTGAAGCGTTCGATGGCTTGCCGCATCGATGCGGTAACCTGAGGGTTTTCGGTGGCGATATTGGTGGTTTCCTTGGACCGGGATTACCCTTTCAGTAAACCAAGATCCATCTTGCTACTTCCGAAGGAACTCAAGTCCACATTATGTTTGCGGAGAAGCTCCAGGTAGAGATTGCAGAGCGGAGTCGGCTTTTCGAGGACGGTGTTAGCCTGATGACGGTAGCCACCACCTGCTTAATCGAAAAACTCAAGAAAACTTTCCAGGCAAACTAGACCAAATCAGCGATAAAGAAGAACCCCCGACCTTCTTGGAGTAAACTTCTCAAGCCCGGTTTCCCAGGAATTCACGATCTCCTTTCTTGGCTTCAAGCTCTTGATCGCGGTCTCTGTTTTCGGATGCCGCAAAAGAGTGTTCAGCTTTTTAATTTCCCACTTTTTGGGATAGAGCTCCCGTAAGGTCTGTGCCAACAAAATTCCCAATTCCACTGAAGGGCAATTCGCGGGATCTTTTAAAATAATACGCGCCCCGCCGCATTCCTCCTTGGCGAATTTGCTCGCGGTGGGCGTGAAGCGAACAGGCACGAAAGCCAACCCGGGCAGCTGGGCCGCAGAGAGCTTTCGAGCGAACACCTCTTCGTCAATGTAGCTCGCACCAAAAACTTCAAAAGGAAACTTCGTCCCCCGCCCAACCGAAACATTGGTGAATTCCAGCAAACCAAGCCCCGGATAAAGCGTCGCCGCCGCGAGATTGGGCATGTTGGGTGAGGGCTTGATCCAAGGCAATCCGGTTTCGTCAAAGCGCATCCCACGCCTCCAATTCTCCACAGGAATGACGGTGAGCTTCAGCTTGGGGCAGTGTTCCTTTTGATACAGCCTCGCAATTTCTCCAATTGTCATTCCGTGTTGTAGCGGCACCTGATGAAAAGAGGTGAAGGTCGGATCACCATCGCGCATGGGACCGGCCACCTTATTGGCTCCGATGGGATTCACCCGGTCGAGAACGACAAACTTCAAGCCCGCGTCCGCCGCCGCTTCCATCGCCAGGCCCATCGTTGAAATGAAGGTATAAAATCGCGTCCCGATATCCTGCATATCAAAAACGAGGGCATCGATCTCCGCGAGGTGTTCGGCTTTGGGTTTGCGACGATCTTCCCCGGCATAAAGACTCACCACCGGAAGTTTCGTTTTATCATCCACTCCATCCTCAACCTTCTCATCCAAAGTCCCCCGAATCCCGTGCTCGGGTCCGAAAAGCAACTTGAGGTCTACCTTATCGGAGCAATGCAAGAGATCGATCGTCGTGATGCGCCTCTTGTTGATCCCGGTCTGATTCGTAATCAAGCCCACGCGCATTCCTTTCAGCGCTGCGAATTGATCTCGCTCCAAGACATCGATCCCATTCAGCACATTGGGAGACTTCGGCGACTTCGGCACCACTTTCGGAAGAGTTTCTGTCACGGTCGAAAAATTAAAGCCCGTGGCCTTTGCGGCGAGAGTTCCCAGCTTACTTCGCAAGGCGAGCACGTTGCCGCCAAAAGGATGGTTTCGGTTGCTCAGAAAAATCACAAAGCTCTCGCTCGCCCGGTCGATCCACATCGAAGTTCCCGTCCATCCGGTGTGCCCAAACGATCCTTTGGGATACAACTCACCTCGCAACGAGGAATAGGGCGAATCGATATCGAAGCCCAGCCCCCGGCGAGAATCGATATTCGCAGGCGACTGCACCGAAGTCATGAGGCGAATCGTCTCAGGCTTTAGAACTCCACCGCCGCCATTCAGAAGCACCCGGGCAAAGCGGGCCAGATCATCAGTGGAGCTAAAAAGCCCCGCATGTCCTGCCACTCCCCCCATTCGTCGCGCCGTTGGGTCATGCACGATTCCTCTTAAAAGACTCCCATCCGCAAGAAGGGTGGTGGGAGCAATCCGGCCCTTCAATTTGGGATCGGGCAGATAGGAAGTTTCCTTCATTCCCAAAGGCAGAAAGATTTCCTGCCGACAATAATCCTGGAGAGGCATCCCGGAAACCCGCGCTACGATTTCGCCCAGCAGGATGAAATTGAGGTCACTGTATCGATAGTCGAACCCTGCTTTTCCCTGCGACGGTTCGCCAGCAGCCATGACAATACCATTCTTGTATCCACTCCACTCATAGTCTCTGCGCAATCCCGCGGCCAATCCCGAGGTATGCGTTAGAAGATGCCGAATGGTAATCTTCGGTTTATTGGAATCCCCGATCAACTCCGGCAGGTAGCGCTGCGCGGGC
>PBTU01000098.1 GCA_002729295.1 Verrucomicrobiales bacterium
GATGGTCGAGTAGTTCGGGGTGGCTGGGGAGTTCGCCGGTCTCGCCGAAGTTGTCGGGCGTGCGGACGAGTCCTTCTCCGAGGAGGTGCTTCCAAATGCGATTGACCATCACGCGGGAAGTCAGCGGGTTGTTGGCGTCGGCGACCCAATGGGCCAGCTCCAAACGGCCTGAGCTTTTGGCCGAGATCTTGAGTTCGGCTTTGGGGTCAGTGGCAACGGAAATAAATCCGCGAGGAACTTTCGGCCCTTTGTTTCGCACGAGGCCCCGGATGTGGACGTGACCGTCGGCCGGGTTTTTCGATTCGCGCGGAGCCATTGTCATCGGCTCGAGCTTCTTGATTTTGGAATCCAGATCCTTGTGTTGTTTTTCGAGGGCTTTGATAGATTCCCGGTCGATCTTTGGCTTCTCGACCTTCTTGCCGGTATCGGGCCCAACGAATCCGACGGCATCGACGATAACATGAGAAGTGGTTCCTTTGTTGGAAATAACGATACGGGCCGGTTGATCCTTGGTGAATGAGAACGAGCCGACGCTGGCGAAGGATTCGTGATGGGTGGGAGGCTTGGTTTGGTCGAGAAGGATTGTGGTTTCACCCTCGGCGTGGAAGATCGTCACAGGAGCTTTCCTCGACCGTCCGGAGCCTGAGGAGTATGAGATGAGAACCTCGTAGTCACGGGACTCGGGAAGAGTGGCGGTGAATTCGGCGGACTTTTGGCCTTTACCCTGATTGTTATCGTGGAGGTAGTTTTCACCAACCCAGTTTGCAGTGTGGGTTGAAGGTTTCCAGATGCCGGTCAGCTTCGCTTTGTCGGAGTCGATGGTGATTTCGGGAAGGGTGGTGGATGAGTTTCCGGGCGACTTCTTTTTTAGCTGGGCAATTTGTTTTTGAAGGGAAGCGAGTTCTGCACGGTGCTTTTTGAGCTCAGGTAGATTGGATGTTTCGAGTTTAACCGTAGCGACGGAGCTTACTCCGCTGGCTGCGCTGCCTTCGCCCATCGATTCGGTGCTCTGGAAAATTCCGGCGAGGGCGTAGTAGTCGGTAGTGGGGATGGGATCGAATTTGTGATCATGGCACCGGGCACAGCCGAGGGTCATGCCCAGGAAGGTACGGCCCATAGTGTCAATTTGTTCATCGACGAATTCCATGCGAAGGCGTTCCTGGTCTTGGAGTTCGTAATTCATCGGTCCGAGCACAAGGTAGCCGCTGCCGACCAATTGCTCGTTCCGTTGTTCGGGCGATTCGTGGGGGAGGAGGTCTCCGGCGAGATGCTCGCGGACCAGTTGGTCGAAGGGTTTGTCTTCGTTGAAGGATTTGATAATGTAGTCTCGGAAGCGCCAGGCGTGGGGGAAGAC
Organism: Verrucomicrobiales bacterium; assembly: GCA_002729295.1. Lineage (GTDB taxonomy): Bacteria > Verrucomicrobiota > Verrucomicrobiia > Verrucomicrobiales > Akkermansiaceae > SW10. The sequence goes on from PBTU01000098.1 coordinate 1,355, forward strand.
CATGCTGCGTCCGCCGCCGCTGGATTCGGCAAAGCGGGCCACGTCGAGCCAATGCCGTCCCCATCGCTCGCCAAAGTCGGGACGGGCGAGGAGGTTATCGACGACTTTTTCGAAAGCCTTCGGTGATTGGTCGGCGAGGAAGTTTTTTAATTCTTCGGGCGATGGGGGAAGTCCGATGAGGTCGTAGTAAATCCGGCGCAGCAAGGTCTGGCGCTTCGCGTCCTTGGTCGGAGTGAGTTTTTCGGATTCCAGGCGGGCGAGGACGAAGCGATCGATGTCGTTTCGGGGCCAGGTGGCGTCTTCGACCTTGGGCGTTGAATGAGCGACTGGTGGTTTGAAGGCCCAGAATTGACGTCCTTTTTCGAGGTCGATTTTAGATCGCGATTTTTTGACAACTCCGTCGCGGGGATCTGGAGCACCCATCGTGATCCAGGTGCGAAGTTTTTCGATCTTATCGTTGGAGAGCTTTTCATCCGGCGGCATCTGGAGGTCGCTGTTTTGATGGGAGGTGACTTCGATGATGAGCGACTCGTCGGGTTTTCCCGGGATGAGAGCCGGGCCGGAGTCACCGCCGGTTTTCCAACCGGCCCGCGAGTCAAGGTAGAGATTGGCTTTGAGCTTCTTGGCACCTGCGGAATGGCATTCGTAACAATGCGTTGCGAAAAGAGGACGAATGTGGGTTTCGAAATAGTCGATGCCATCGTCGGCGCTCGCCGAGAGCATCAAAGAGAGGAAAAAAAGAGTCTTTGCGGCCTTTCTGAAGCTGTTTGCGAGCGGAGGCATGGTTGGATCAAGCGATTAACTCGGTGATCTCGCCAGTGCTGTCTACGAAGTTCTTCGTGGGCATGCCGAGGCGGTTCATCATCGTGACGAAGAGGTTCGAGAGTGGGACGTCGGAGCCGAAGCGGTGGTAGCCGCCGTGCTTGAGTCCGAGTTCGTCACCACCCGCGACGACGAGCGGGTAGTTGGTGTTGTTGTGCGTGTTGCTGTTGCTGCTGCCGTATAGGACCATCGTGTGGTCGAGGAGCGTGCCGTCTAGTTCCGGGGTGTCCTGGAGCCGCTGGAGGAAGTAGGAAAGTTGCTGCGCGCGGAAGCGGTCCCATTTTCCGAGAGCTTCGGCGCCGCGGGGTTTGTTCCATCCGTGGGCGAGGGTATGTTGGTTTTTGCCGAAGCCGAGGAGGGAAGGGAATTTCGTAGCGATGGACGTCGCGCCGTTCATGTTTCCCATTTGATAGGTTAGGAAACGGGTCGAGTCGGTTTGGATCGCGAGATACATCAGGTCGAGCATCGTCTTGATGAGCTCGCCTGGAGTTTTGTCATCGGCATCGAGATGCAGGCCGGCCGCGTTGACCTGAGGCTTGGGAACGTCGAGCCACCTCTCTGAACGTTCGACACGTTGTTCGATTTGACGGACCGACTGGAGGTATTCGTCGAACTTATTCTGGTCCTGCTTGCCGAGCTTACGTCGGACTGATTTGGAATGATCGAGGACGAGATCGAGCATGTTCTCAGAGTTTTGCAATTCCTGTCTCTGATCTTCAAGGGAGCGATCTTCTTTTCCAAAGAGGCGATTGAAGACCACGCGCGGGTTGTGAAGAGCAGGCACAGGTTGTCCGCTGCGGCTGAAGGAAAGAGTGCTGGAGCGGGTGGCCTCGCCGACGCCTCCGTCGACAGAAAGACTGAGCGAGCGGAAGCGGGTGTCGTCGCCGAGTTGGGCCGCCATGAGTTGGTCGATGGACACCGAGTTTTTCAGTTGGCCGCCTTTAAGTTCGGCGGCGGTGAGGAAAATGTCGGCGGAGTCGTGGCCGCCAATCTTGCGCCCATGGGGGTGGGAAAGTCCGCCGAGGATGGAGAGATGCTCGCGGAGTGGTTCGAGGCACTTCAGGCTCTCGTTGAACCTGTAGTCGCGGCCGACAGCATCGGGGAACCATTGCCACTTTGCGGAGTCGTCCTTCTTTCTGGGAAGGCTCACGCCGTAGGGGAAGTAAATCGAGCAGAAGCGTTTCGGGCGCGGGAGGGTTTTCGCGCTTGCCCCCATGCATTCCAGGAAGGGAAGGGCGAGAGTTGCGCCGGCTCCGCGAAGGAAAGTGCGCCGATGGAGATGCCAGGGTTTACGACTCATTATCTATTTAGTTTGAAAGGTTTCGCTCGCCACTACGAGCTGAATGAGTGGTTTTATGCGAAAATTATTGGCGATGAATTTCCCGGTCAAGCCCTCGACGTCCTTCTCATCAGTGATTTCGAGGCGTCGCCCGAGGGCGTAGGTCAGGAGCTTGGAGGTGAAGGCTCTCGCAAACTGATCCTTCCTGTTTTCAAGGAGGTAGCTTTTCAAATCAGCGATGTTGCCAATCTCGTGTCCGTCGGGGAGGGTGGTTTCCGTTTCGACGGGGAGCTTGTTCATTCCTTTGCCCTTGGTCTTCTCTCGCAGGATCTTGTCGCGCCACAAGCCGTCGCCGCCGTAGCTCTCCATGGGAATGCCCCAAGGGTCGATGCCGCGATGGCAGTCCTTGCACGAGGCTTCCTCGCGATGTGCGGCGAGTTGATCGCGCACCGAGAGATTGGCGAAATCAGGGTTGGTCGAATCGAGGTTGGGAACATTGGGCGGGGGATCGGAGGGCGGGTCGTCGAGAAGACGTTCGCGAATCCAAACCGCGCGCTTCACGGGGTGCGAATCTTCGCCGGTGGAATTCCCCAGGAGAATGCTGCCGTGGGTGAGAATGCCGCCGCGATGATCTTTTGTGTTCAAATCCACGCGTTCGAAGCTGCTCCCGCGCGGTCCGGTGAGGCCGTAGTGTTTGGCGAGCGGTTCGTTGAGCATTGTGAATTTTGAGTCGATGAAGTTGAGCGCGCTCAGGTCCTTCTGAAAGATCTCTTCGAAGAAATGGAGGCTTTCTTGTCGCATCGCAGTCTTCAAGGCATCGTCAAATTTGGGATAGTAGTTCGGATTGACCGCGACCCGTTGCACCGCCCCGAGGTCGAGCCATTGGTCGGCGAATTGTTCGATGAACTGCCAAGAGCGTTCGTCGGAAATCATTCGTTCAATTTCCGCCTGAAGGACTTTCGGATTACGGAGCTTTTTTTCCCTAGCCAGTTTGAAAAGCTGCGTGTCCGGCATGGTGCTCCAGAGGAAATAGGAAAGGCGTGAGGCCATCTCCCAATCATTGAGAGGGCGTTTGGTTTCGGAAGACGGCTCGACGAGGTAGAGGAAGTCTGGCGAGATCAGAATCATCGCGAAGGTTTCCTGCATCGCTTCTTCGAGGGAGGTCAGGGTGGGGCGGATCGATTGGTAGAACTTGAGGTAGGGCAGGGTTTCCGACCTGTCGACGGGACGACGGAAGGCCCGGCTCATGAACTTGGTGAGAATCTTGCTCACATGAGCGGCTTCGTTCTCCCCTGACTTCCGCGGCGCAATGAGTGCGGTGTGGTGTTTTGGTGGCCATTGTTCGAAGACCGGTCCGATGAACTCCATTGATTGCACTTCGATTTGGGGATAGGTCAGCGGGCCTTCGGTTTGCTTTTGCTTTTTGCCGTTGCCGCGCGCCTTGAGTGGTTTGTCCCGGCCTTCGGCATAGGCATTGTCGAGCCAGACCAGGAGGCCGGGGAACTTGCTTTGCGTCTTGCTGGGGAGGGGGAAGTTTTCGATACGACTACGAAATTCAAATTCCTGCCAGTCTTCGCTCACCACGTCTTGTGATTTGATGAATTCCCGCGGAGCCTGGACGTCGGCACGGTAGCCGATGGCGGCGCGGAGTTGCGGGTAGCCGCGATTCTCGGCCTGTTCGGCCCGAACGGTGGTGCGGATGATGACCTCGCCTTCCTCGGGGTATTCCATCAATTTGACGATGAACTGTTGGTCCTTATCGAGAATGTTACTGCCACGATTTTTGTCCTTCACCGTCTTGGTGAATTCCTCTCGGATCACCTTCGGTTTCGGCCCAAGGACGATGGCTTTACGAAGTCCTTCGCGGGCCGCCTTGAGGTAGTATTCCATTTGCAGGTCGGAGATTTGCAAGGTCGATCCGTCATTGCGAAAGCCATCTTCCGAGAGGCTCTCGGGCGGGAAATCCTTCACATAGTTGTGCTCGATACCGAGAAGATCGCGCATCGTGTTTTGGTATTCGCTGCGGTTGAGGCGGCGCAAGACCACGCGCCCGCCGGTGCCCTTTTTGGCCTCGATGAGGGCGTCGATTTCCTGATTGACCCAGCCTACAAGAACCTGACGTTTTTCGCGGGATAATTCCGGTTCCTCCTCAGGCGGCATCTCGCCGAGGTTCAGGGCGTCGCGGACATCGTGCCAGGTCTCCGCCGCGATGCGGTTCTTGAGAAGATCGGGCGAAAGGGTATCGAGACGGAGTTTGCCTTTCTGCTTCCTCTCGTCATGGCATTTGAAGCAATGCTCTTCGAGGACTGGCAGAACCTGAGATGGAAAATCGATCGCTCCCGAACAAGCGCTCACCGACCAAAGAATGGTGAGGGGCAGAGTAAGGATTTGCGTGAAAGACATTGAGGTCGAAGACGGTGTGAGCCATCCTTGATACCACTGGAATCCGGGGTCTCTTTCATGGGGAAAGGGCGGAGAAATTGAGGTCGGAGGCAGTTGAGAGTATTCAAGTGTTTCAGATGGTAAATAGAGTGTAAGCGGGACTCACCCTTAGGGTGCGATTCAGGCCGCATAGGCTCTCGTGAATAATAAGAGTGTGGAATAAAGGTGGCGTAAGTTATTGGTGGAAAAATAAAAACATGTAGATCATCTTCGCATCGTTGGACGGGAAATGATGAGGAGTTGCTCCCATCGTGCTAACAATTTAAATGTTGTCCAGATAATGACTGATAAAAGATCATTCTCAAGAACGCTGAAGTCTCTTGTTCTTGCGGTGCTTGCACTTCGAGGCATTGCATTATCAGCCGCTGATCGCAATGTGTTGTTTATCGTTGTAGACGACCTACGTGGTAATGTCGGTGCGTATGGAGATCCACTTGCTGTTACTCCCAACATCGACGCACTCGCCAAGCGCGGCACGGTCTTTCTCAATGCACATTGCCAGATCGCCATCTGTAATCCTTCACGGGCGTCGGTGATGACTGGTCTACGGCCTGACACGCTCGAGGTGTGGGGCCTCACCAAACATTTCAGAACCCACACGCCGGATGTCGTCACACTCCCGCAGCTGTTCAAACAACAGGGTCATATCACTGCATCAATCGGTAAGATCTACCACGGGAACGGGAAAGGGTCGGTCGACGAACCTTCGTGGTCGATGCCACCGCTGCTTGATCATGTCTCCAAGATAGACCAGTATGTCCTCAAAGCCAATCGCACAGGGAGAAAAGCTGCGGCCTCGGAAAAATCCGATGCCGATGACAGCGACTGCATTGATGGCAAAGTCGCGGACGCTGCCATCGCGCGGCTCAAAGAGTTTAAGCGCCGTGGTAAACCGTTCTTTCTTGCCGTCGGTTTTCGTAAGCCGCATCTTCCTTTTTCTGCCCCGGCAAAGTATTGGGCCATGTATAATGAAAGCCTATTCACGGCGCCTGCCAACCCAAGGTTCCCCACCGGAGCACCTAAAATTGCTTCGCACAAGTGGCCGGAGGTACGCGGCTATAGCGACATTCCCAATAAAGGGCCAATCCCGCAAGAGACCATCGCTCAAACACGCCACGGCTATTACGCTGCGACTAGCTACATGGACGCCCAACTCGGTCGTGTCCTCGCTGCCCTTGAAGAAATGCACCTCGATACCAACACAATCGTTGCCCTTTACGGAGACCACGGCTTTCACCTGGGCGAGCATGATTTGTGGGGCAAACTGACCAACTTTGACATTTCCACACGGATCCCGCTGCTGTTTGCCAGTCCGACTCAGAACGACAAAGGTGGAGTGGTCACCCAAGCAGTGGAGGCGCTCGATCTCTACCCGACACTTGCGGAACTTTGTAAGCTGCCAGCGCCCAAAAAACTCGAGGGCCAAAGCCTTGCCGCATCACTGGACGACCACAGAAGCAAGTTGAAAAACTTCGCGCTCTCTCAATTTCCCCGGCCAGTGTCTTACAACTTCACTCGTGCAAAACCGAAAAATATGGGCTACTCGATTCGGGACGATCGATATCGCTACACACGTTGGGTAGAGCTCACAAGCGGCAAGGTTCTTGCTGAAGAGTTTTACGATTACCAGACAAATCCCATTGAAACAGCGAACATGATCGAAGAATCAAAATATGTGGGAGAAATCACGCGACTTCGTGCCTTATGGACAGCACAACAAGGCAGAACAGATAACGGTGAATAGCTAACGCAGCCCGCCACATCTGACCTTTGAAGTTTTGCAGATTCATGCGCCATCAACAATTCATGAAAAATACGAACCAGAAGCTGATGACGCGCCGGAACTTTGCTCAGACGACAGCATTGACATCAATTGGAGTGGTGGCGGCTGGAAATATATCCGGCGAGGAGGCTGATAAGAAGAGTGTTGGGCCAGTTCTCGGACATATTGATGAGAATCGAATTTTCTCATTCGTGCGCGCCCCTCGTGAAGAGAGAATTGAGTTGATTGTGACCGGTGGTGACAGTCAAGAAGTTGCCCGATTGTATGGGGTAGCAGAAACTGAGAATGATTTTTGTGTTCAGTTCGAAGTTTCAGGTTTGATGCCAGACACCGCCTATACCGGTAAGTTTTTGGACTCAAAAGGAAATCCGCTATTCGAAGGGGCTGTTTTTTCTGCCCGAACACCACCAAAAACAAAGGACATTGAGCGTGTAGTTCTGGGAATGGGATCGTGTGTTTCGAGCGATAAATTTGATAAAATATGGGGTCAGATTTCCGCTGAAAAAATTGAGGGTTTCTGCCTTCTTGGAGACAGCCCATACATTGATTCAAATGATCTCGCAAAAAACCGGGCCAGACGCCGTGCGTTTTGGTCGACTTTGCCAGGCTTGGTCGAATTGGAGAAAAAGATCCCGTTTTGGGGAACATGGGATGATCATGATTTCGGGAAGAATGATTCCGATGGCCTGATGCCTAAGAAGCGAGACATTCGTAAGGCGTTTGTTGAATATAGCGCCTTGGCGAGCTGCGGCGAAAATGAGGAGGGGATTTATACAAATTTCCGTCGGGGTCCAGTTGAGGTTTGGTTGCTGGATGACCGATGGTTTTCACAAACGGCTCAATCTTTCGCGGACCCTTCGCAGAAGACATGTCTGGGTGAAAAGCAGTGGGAATGGCTCAAGAGATCGCTGAGGGCGTCCGACGCTCCATTCAAAATGCTGTGTGGTGGCATGGTGTGGTATCCCAAGGGAAACACCGAGAAGGATCACTGGGAAACCTATGCAGCTGAGCGCGAGACTCTCTTCAGGTTCATTAAGCAAGAAAAAATCTCCGGAGTCATGCTGGTTTCGGGCGATATTCACGTCTGCCGTCACCATGACTATGGTTCTGCTTCTTTGGGCTACCCCTTACATGAATATGTGATTTCTCCAATGCATGACAAGGTTATCCCTTCTCTTGATGTAAAGCATCCTGCTCGAAAGTGGAGTGAGACCGCAAAAAATGTATTTCTGAAAGTCGATGCAACGAAAGAAAAGTTGGTCGCAACTTGGGTCGATATGAATGGGGTCACACGATACGCCACGGAAGTCGAAGCGGTGGACCTGAGTTAGACTCCTTGGTTTTAAGTTGAGTCGCTTTCGGGCGGCTATTGGCAAGTTTTGGCAGGGTCTTACTTTTCCAGCTCGAAGATGGAGTTGTGAATGAGGCGTTTGAGTTTTTCGCCTTTTGAGTCCGTGAGTCTCATCTCGATGGACATGCCCCAGGTAGGTTGGAGTCCGGCGATGGCGAGGTTGAGCTTGTTTCCGGAGAATTTGGCGGCGGTGACTTTCAATTCGCGTTCGTTGTAATGTTTCGAGCCGTAGCCTCTGGTGCGCTTGAGGTCCCAGGCTTTGATCGTGAAGTTTTCTGGCTTCACGGAGGTGGAATCGATGGGGTCTGAGAGGGTCAGGGTGACGCCTGATTTTGTGGCCTCGATTTTGGTGGGGAGGTTGGCGGGCTGTTTGGTTTTGCGGATGCGGTAGAAGCCTCCGGCTTGGCGTTGGGTGCCGGCCCAGGCGAACATGCCGCAGCCGTAGAGTTGGCCGTCCTTCGGGTGGAAGCGGCCGCGCATGATGCCGGTGGGGAATTTCTCGAGGGGAAGTTCGCACATGCCGCCCTGACGTTGCTTGCCGATGGTTTCGTGTGGGACGACGAAGATCTTCCCGTAGCCGTAACTGAGGTTGAGGAGTTGGCCGTTGAGCGATCCCCACTTGGCGTTCTTGGGAACCCAGAGCAGTTCGGAAGGCGAGCGGTCGAAGGCGTTGGTGATCCAGCAAAGAGGATTCGACATCGCGGTGTCGCTGGTGTCGGTGACGGGTGAATAGCCGTAGACGTTACCAAAGAATTCAGCTGGTCCGTCGCCGTTGACCCAGTTAATGCGGTTTTTGGGATTCCAGTGGCCTTCCTGGTCGGTGACGATGAAAGTCCCGTCGGGGTTGAGGCAGACGCCATTGGCGGCGCGGAATCCGGTGGCGAGGATGTCGGTTTTGGAGCCATCGGGTGAGATCCGCAAGAGCGTGCCGTGGTGGGGGACGAGTGAGTCCTTGGCGTGGCGGGCGGATTTGGCGTAGTAGAAGTTGCCTTTGTCGTCGGTTTGCAGTCCCATCGCAAATTCATGGAAGTGCTCGGTGACCTGGTGGTCGTTGTTGAGGCACTCGATGATGTCGATCATCTCGTCGCCATTGATATCGTGAAGTCTGGCGAGTTGATCGCGGCAGGTGACGTGGATTTTTTCGTTCACGATCTTGAGACCAAGTGGTTGGAAGAGCCCCGAGCAAATGCGTTTCCACGTGAGAGTACCTTCGAGTTGATCGATACCTTCGACGATCCAGACGTCTCCCATCCAGGTGCAGACAGCTGCGCGTTTTCCATCGGGGTAGAAATCAAATCCACTCGTGCGCATCCAGGAGCTGTGGGGATTGATGTTGCGATTGGGAACGGTGAGGACATCGACAGCGAAGGGGCCGGATTCGTCGCCACGTTCGATTTCGGTGGTGACGGCAACGGGGGATTTCTTAACGACCGACTCACGAAGAACCGGGTCGCCGGAAACAGGTTCGATGGTGACCTTGCCATCGGACTCAATCCAATAAGAAACGCCGACGGTTTTGTTGGTGAGTTTGATTTCGTGGCACAGGGCGCCGTCCTCAACTGTGAGTTCGGGATCGGGAGAAGGGCCACCATGCTTCGCGAGCCTGATCTTGATTGATCCATCTCCCGGGCCTGCCCAGATGATTCTTTGGAAGGCTCCCTGCGATCGTTTCAAGATCTTTTCCTTCACGTCGACCTTGCCCACTTTATAGGAAAGCAAGGGACCGGATTCGGTGATTTGCAAACCTTTGAAGGAAACCCAGTCCTTTGGTAGCGGGCCGAAGAGGCGTCCGTCTTTGCCTTTGACGCGGATGGGATCCCATGAGCCAGTCTTTGGATGAGCCCAGCCGGGCCGGTCTTTGGTGAGGAGGATACGGTTGCCGGTGATGGAGGTGTGGGTTCCGTGAGATCCGTCAAAGGCGATGCCGCGCCAGTCGACGAATTTGTCGCCTGTGTAGATGGCGGCGAGGCGCATGGTGTCGTGATCATAAATGGCCCAGGAGTTTCCTTTCGAAATGCCGCCGAGTCCGTCATCGAGACGAATGGCGAGACCTTTCTGGGCGATGTTGACCTGGTCATTCAAGGGGCCGGGCTCAATTTGATAGGTCCAGAAAAGGTAGTTTCCGAAGTCCATCATGTCATACGGCGGAGGAGTTTTCTTGGACTCTTTCTCCTCAATGCCGGAGATGCCCTTGGGAAGAGCGTTAAGATAGGCGTCGTCGATTTTGGTGAGTTCGCCCTTGTTGTGTTTGGCGAGGAATTCTTCGCGGATGTAGTGGATAACGTCGTATTTCTGGCGCGTGGAAAACTGAGGCATGGGCATCATCATATTGTAACCCTTGGAAATGGTTTGCCACATGCGGTAGGGATCCTTGCCATTCTTGAATTTCCCTTCGTGGAATTTCAGGGCGATGGGAATGGAGCCTTCTTTTTCGATAGTACCGTGGCAGGTGACGCAGAGTTGTTGGTAGATTTTTTGACCGCGTTTAAATGAATTGTCATCCCAAACTGAGATGATGGATTTGTGGTCGGAGACTTCGAGTGGCTGGAGCCAGGCTTCGTGGATGGTGAGGCCGGGAGTTTTTGCAATTGAGATAGTCGTGGAGAATCCGGGATGCGGAACCTTGGTGAGGAGGTCGGGCTTTGGGCCGGACGGTGATGAGCTGGTCTTCTTCCAATGAAAGTCGGGCGTATTGAGTTGGTTCGTTTTCTTCTCAGCCATCAAACGGATGTCCCTCTGGGGCAAGGAGCGTTTCCAAAAGAGAACTTGGTCGATGGAGCCATCTCTGAAATCGCCTCCGAAATCGCGGGCGGTGGAACCAATTTTAAAAACGTGACCTACTTTGTCCTTGGAGGTGAGTGACTTGCTTTTCTGAATGAGATTCCCGTCGAGGTAGAGTGAGATTCCACCTTTGTCTGTGCCGGTGACGACCGCGATGTGTTCCTTGCCGTCGTTGATTTTCTGTCCGCCACTCACAGCGCCTTCCCAACCGACGTCGTAAGTGAGTTGGCCGCCTTTGAGGAAGAGCGTTTTGCCGCCGCGCTCCCACTTGTTTCCGGGAGAGGTGACGGCCGCGAGAGTTCCGTCGGGGAAGGTTGTCTTGAAGCGAGCCATTAAGGTGAAGGCTCTGTCCATGGGGAAGTTTTTTCCCGTGAGGGGCTTGAAAGAAACGTTGCTATCGGAAACGAGCGTATTGGGAATATCGATGCGCTGCACCGTGGGATCATTACTTGTGGCGAGGTGGATCAAGGCGGGGGAATTGGGAAGATGCTCGAATTTGAGATCGGCAGAGGTTTTCTCTCCGGAGGGAAGATCAATGGGGTGATCGCCGAGCTTGAGCTTAAAATTTTGCTTGGCGGAGTAGTTTAGGAAGAGTCGGAAATTCGTAACCGATTTTTCATAGATTATTGACGATGAGTCTTTTGAGAGGAGGGAGGTTCTCGTCTTTTCCAAAGGGATGGAAGTCGGGGGGACATCCTGACCACGGGAGAGCGCGAAGCTCAGTAGGAAGAGTCCGGAAAGAAGGGTTTTCATCACGTCGGAGCCTCGCAAACAGAGAGATGATGTCAAAGAAGAAGGAAGTTAATGGCCAACCGCGGAGAACGCGCAGGGCACAGAATCCTGAGTAAGAGGAATCTATCTTAGTTCCATGTATTCAGTGATTGGAATTTGGGGGGTTCATAGGGTTTGGGTAGAATACGCAAAGGGTTTGCTACTCGGGATGGTGGCCCGGGCGGTGGAGGAGATGAATCGATCTTCTAGTGATAAAGAGATTCTTAGTGAGGCTTTCTAACGGAGAGAAAAGTTTGAAGAA
>PBTU01000099.1 GCA_002729295.1 Verrucomicrobiales bacterium
CGATCCCGTCCCCTTCAAAGTCTACCAAACCCTCGTTCAGGCTCTCGCCAATGCCAGTGACCCAACAATCCGCCAATTCCTCGATCTCGCCTTCGCCAAACACCCTCAGGAAGAACTCTTTCACCTTCCTTCCGACCCCGATCTAATCCGCAATGTTGCGTCCGATCCGAAATTCAGTCAGACTCTCTCAAAACTCAAGGCTCGCCTGAAAAACTGGATAAGAAAAACCAACGATTCACGTGCTCAAGATCCTCTCGGAAATAGCTTCGACCAATATCGCTACTACGGTGGCCCTCCAAAAAATTCCAAATGAACTCAGATCTTCCACCAAAAAAATCTGCCCCCGGCGCCAGAAAACTCCCGACTCCCCGGATGATTGGCAAGGACCCTGGTCTTCCCCCGGTCAAATACGCCTCGCAGACTCCTCCAAAGCAACCCACCCCTCGCTCTCCTCTGCCTCCCGCACCGGCTGCCGGTAAACCTTCCTCTCAAAACGCCTCAAAAGAAGTTCAACTCCCAAAAGCTTCCGAGCCTTCCGTGAGAAAAGAGGCCTCTCGCGTCAAACTTCCATTGGCGAACCAACTGAAAAAATCCGCTGACCCTTCCGGTGCGCCTGTCAAAAAAGAAACCGCGTGCGTCAAACTTCCCCTCTCCGACGAGGTCAGTGAGATAGGGGAAACAGACTCCCCCAAGACTCCCAGCACGAAACAATCGAAACTCTCGGGCGATCCGGTCTCGAGGAAACAACCAGCCGCTCAGGAACCGCCCACCTCGCCGAAAAGGAACCCGCAAGCTCCCCAGCCTCCCTCCGCATCCTCGACCTTGAATAAACCCGTCGGAGAATCCATCGCTCCAGTCGCTACCCGTCAGCCCACGGCAACCCCGGCACCACCCGCTGCCGAAATTCCGCAAGCTCCTGCAGAGGTCGCTGCAGATGCTTCCGCGGAAGCACCAGCCAAACCCGCCCGCCTCATTTCCCTCGATGCCCTCCGCGGCTTCGACATGTTCTGGATTATCGGCGGAGCCGCCCTCCTTCGCGCCATTGCCAATTGGTCTGGCTCCGAGGAATTCATCAAGCACGCCACCGAACAAACCACGCACACCCCCTGGATCGGATTCACCGCCTACGATCTCATCTTTCCGCTCTTCGTCTTCATGTCCGGGGTCACCATCCCCTACGCCATTACCTCGAAGATCGCCAATGGCACCATTTCGAAACCACGAGCTTATTTCCGCGTCATCCGTCGATTTATTCTTCTCACTGCGCTCGGACTTTCCTTCACCTTACTCAGCTTCGATCCCGGGCAATTCCGCCTCCCCGGCGTCCTACAACTCATCGCCGGCGGTTACTTAATCGCCGCCATCATTGCGATCCATCGACCGGCCCGACCACAATTCATCTGGGCTCTCGGTATCCTCGTGGGATACTGGCTCGCCCTCACCTTCATTCCCGTTCCGGGAGGCGAAGCAGGACAACTCACTCCGTCTGGAAACCTCGCCGCCTACCTTGATCGCCTTCTCCCAGGCAAGCTCTACATGGGCGTCTTCGACCCCGAAGGCCCCGTCCGCTTCCTCCCAGCCGCCGCCATGGCCCTCTTAGGGTCGGCCACCGGATCACTTCTGAAATCGCAGGAAAAAGCCAATCACGCCACCGCCTTCAAACTCCTGCTCGCAGGTGCCGCCGCTCTTGGCCTCGGTTGGGCCTGGGGAATGACTTTCCCCATCATCAAGCCGCTCTGGACCAGCTCCTACGTTCTCTTCTGCACCGGATGCAGCCTCGTTTTACTCTTCCTTTTCTACCTCGTAATCGATGTCTGGAAGCAACGCTGGCTCGGCTACATTTGGATTCCGATCGGCATGAATGCCATCACGATTTACGTCCTCGTACGATTCGTGAACTTCCGCACCATTTCCGAAAATATCCTCGGAGGCTACGCCGGAACCCTTCCGGATCACCCCGCCGAATTTACTCTCGCACTGGGAACGATCATCATCGAATGGATCCTCCTCTTCTATCTCTTCCGCAAGAAAACCTTCCTCCGCGCCTAAGCCATGAAACTATTCAAACTCTCCGATCTCTTAGATTTCCTCGCTTCCCTCATTTTTGTGGGAACCATCATCGGCGGCCTCACCTACTGGGCTCAAACCCACGCGAAGCCACCTCTCAGCTACGCAAAGGAGTCCACCATCGACCTCCTACCCATCGACGCAACCATTGAAGGAGATATCCAACTCTATCCCACCACCGTTGAGGACCAGAAAGAGGATTTTTCCTACAAGCACGGCAATAAGATTCTCGAAGAGCAACAAAGTCGCAAGGCGGGAAAATGGATAGGCTTAAAAGACTCACTCACCTGGACCTTCGCAACTGATTCCCCACAGAAATACCAACTCTCGTTCACCTATTCCTCTGATTCAGCGGGTGGTCAAATTCAAGCTACCCTCGACAAAGACACCTTCCTCGGTGCTCTAGAAAATACTGAAGGCCCCAACTCATGGAGAGAGCTTGACCTTGGTGAAGTGGCGCTTCCCGCCGGAACTCACACCCTCATCCTGAAAGGGACGGAACTCATCGGAGAAGAACTCCTCCGACTCGAAAGAGTGACTCTGACTCCGTAGTCAAAAGCTCTGCTTTTGATTCTCTCTGGCAGACAGCGGGCGCCAGGGCTACTTACCTTCCATCTCCATCATCGAGGGAGCGGCTAGCTTTCCCGCCTTGACCTGGCTTTCCTCGGAAAGCTGCTCGAGCGGATAAGCTACCTTCTTTCCACTTTTCAATTCGAAGCTCACCTTCCCTTTGGAAAGTCCATGAAAACGAGCAACGATTTCGACCCCCTTGGCATTCGTCCACTTCTCCCAGGCAGGCTCAACCACAACCGGAGCGGGTCCAAATTGCTCCGTGACAATACGTCCTTCTTTAAACTTGAGGAGCTTCTTGGGATCCCATTTGTCCGGTCCTTTCTTTCCCCTCTCCCCATCAATTTTGGCCCCTTCGTGAATCCACTGCGCCACCGTCATAATCTCCTCCTCGGTTAATCGCTCACCTTTATTCCTCGGAGGCATTGCCCCCTTCTCATGCTGCGGGCGGACAAGGGTAACAAATAAATAACTGGCATCCCAATCTCCTGGAACGACTACCTCGTTCTTGCTGAAACGCTTCAAGAAATGCTCCTCGTCATCCAAACGAAGGCCACCCTTGATCTTGCCTCCCTCTTCGCTGTGACAGTCGTAGCACTTCGCCTTGAAAATCGGCATCACGTCGCGCTTATAGTCTAAAGCCTGGGCACAAGTCACCAAACACAGTATCGCCAGGAGCACTCTCATCAGGAACTTCTTTAGCGTGTTCCCCGCACGGGGTAAAGACTCCGCTTTTAGGGCTCGGGATAATCCTGCACACGGTAGGACCGGAATCCTGCCGAAACTTCCTCTTCCATCAATGTCTCATCGGAGCCGGAAGCGGTGCGTATTCCAATCTGTTCCCAATTGACCAAATCAGAGGAAGCATAAACAAAATAGCGCGTTCCCGGAACGGCATTCCAGGTAATCGCTGAAGTCAACGCCGCCGGATCATAACTGAGGTTCGTGATGGCCAACGGGGCCCCGCCAACGACTGGCTCGATGGTTTCAACGGTCACGTTATCAAGATCAAATCCCGGACTGTTTCCCCAGTGGGCACTGAAGCTAAATGCCCCCGCAGTTGTCGCACTTGGATCACCATCCTCAAACAAACCAAGATCCATCACCGAACTGGTGAATTCGGTTCCCCCCGCATCGGACAACTCAAGATCATAACTCGCCCCGCTCTCCCCCCAGCCATTGCAAGTGATTCTCAGATGATACCAAACATCAATCGCCAACCCGGGCAGGGGCAGCTCCTGCCACCCTCCGCCATACGCCCACCAGGTATCCCCTTGGTGACGAAGATTGATCGTCGCACCCTCGTAGGCCACCTCTTCCCCGGTCATCACCATGAAATTGAACTGTCGTTCCCCGGGATGGATCCGCAGAAAAAAATCGACAAAAAAGTCACTCGCACCTCCTTCAAATATCGCTCCCAGAATACCGGTAGCGGGCTTAATTCTGGCAAACTTTGGTGAGCCCTGGGCACCCACTCCCGATTCGAGATCCGTATTCACGACAGGATTATCCCAATCATCACTGAGAACGACATACTCAAAATCGTCCACCACGATCGGGGCCGAGATCAACGACCCGCAAAATAATATTGCGAGCGCCGACTGGGGCAGGAGAGGTGGTAATCTCACAGTCATGGAAGAATAATCGGAACCTCGAAACGGATCAATGCCAAAGCCCGCAAGCGAAAACAGCATCTTCGTCCTTTTGTGATCGCCCAATCGAAATCCCTCTCTCTAAACTCCGCCAGTTATGAAAATCAAATCGACACTCCTCGCCGTTGGCATCGCCCTCTCGTCTCTCACCGCTTTCGGAGAAGAAAAGGTAGATTCTCTCAAAGCACCCGTCGACGTCGCCGCAGCTCCTGCTGATGCTAAAGCCACCGCTTCTGGCTTGAAATCAAAAGTCATCAAAAAAGGTACCGGCAAAAAGAGTCCTGTAGCGACTGACACCGTAACCGTGCACTACTCCGGTTGGACCACCGACGGAAAATTGTTTGATAGCTCCCACAAACGGAACAAGAAAGCCAGTTTCCCTCTGAACCGCGTGATCAAAGGCTGGACCGAAGGACTTCAGCTCATGGTCGTGGGCGAAAAGCGTCGCTTCTGGATCCCCGCCGAACTCGCCTACGGAAACAACCCTGGCGGTGGACGTCCGGGGGGACTCCTCGTCTTTGACGTGGAGCTTTTCGAAATCAAGTAAGCCCGGCTTACTTCTCGCCAAAACAATCGAGGCGCGCGCCGATGCGCACATAGAGACGGTCGTGAGCCACGGCCGGAGTCACATCGGACCACTCGATTGCTTCCCCTAGCTCCAGGCTGTTGCGTGAGATCTCTTTGTAGGACGCACCAATCTCCGCGACGATCAATTCGCCTTCCCGGGACAGGCAAATCAGGCGCCCGCCCACGATCAGTGGCGAGGCATAAAAATTCGCCATGAGCTTTTCCTCCCATTTCTTCTCACCGCTGGAGGCATCGAGCGCGACGAGCACTCCTCCATCAGAAACAGAGTAAAACATCTTTCCGTCGGAAACAGGCGTTGGGACATAAGGCGTGTTGCCCTTCATCCTCCAGACAATCTTCGCCTCCCCACCCGCTTTCACCGGAGGACGCACCGTGAAGTAAACGCCACTTTTACAGCCAACCGCAATCTGCACGTCTTTCGAATTCGAACCGGCGAGAACATTGATCGGCGAAACAATCGTTCGCTGCTTCATCGACCCTGGAACCTCCCAGCGAACCTTCCCGTCCTTAAGGTCCAATCCAACAACACCAATGCTCTGACTCGCCACGACCACTTCCTTCCCGCCGTCAGGCAATTCTCGAACGAGAGGAGTCACATAACTTGTCTTACCTCCTGGAAACTCAGTCTTCCAAATCGACTTGCCATCTTTCACACCGACCGCACCCACATATCCAACATTCATGTGCAAATGACACACTAGGATTTTGTCTCCATGGATCTCGGGCTGAATATTGAGACCATGTTGAGTTTTTCCGGAGCCAATTTCATGGACCCACAGCCTATTTCCTTCGTGATCATAAGCAGACATCATGGCCGACTCCTTCTTCGCACTATACCAACACACAACCACCATATCCTCGTTCACTGCCGGGCTTGCCGCCGCCGTGTTGTTAAAGCGATGCAGGTGATACCCTCCCACATCCAGACTCTTCGCCCAACGCTTCTTTCCACTCATGGCATCAAGGCAGGTGAGGCTAACCTTACCCTTTTTGCGATCTTCTCCGGTGACAAACAAGGCATCTCCCCAAATCACCGGCGAACTGGATCCCGGCCCCGGCAATGGGACCGACCAACGAAGATTTTGCTTCCCAATCTCCTCAGGCAATTTCGCTTCAGAAACGCCACGTCCATCGACACCCCGAAAGCGGGGCCAATTTTCCTGGGCGTAGATCAATCCAGCGAGAAATGCAGAAAATAAAAGAGTCAGGCACAATTTCATGAGGGGTTCCTAGCAGGATCTTAAAAAATCGGTGATCAAAAAGTATCATTGAAAACATTTCTAAGCCCATCGCATACACCCCAATGATGAAACGATCCTTCACCCTCGGCCCGTTGATCTTCGGCCTGAGCCTCTCTCGCTTTCGCTGATCCTCCCAAGAGAGACCCTATCGAAAAGAGCTTCAAGGAAACCGTTGAAGAATACAAAAAAGAAAATTACAGCACCGTCACCGAAAATCTGCGCGAAATGATCAAGTTTCTCGAAGAAAAAATGGACTATGGCTGCGGACCCTCAGTCACCTTTACTCGATAGAATCGCTCGTCACCTTCACCTCCCCCCTCATGAGAGAGAGTAGAGGAATTCCCGACTGCCTGATAATTCCCAGCTACCGAAGTCCACGCATCTGTCATCCCAAGGTCATCACTGAATTCGAGATGGTAATAGCGCCCTGTGACCGATGAGAACGTCACCTCGCTATCTCCGCCGACAACCATCACTGAGGTCACCTGAAACGCGGACGCCCCATCCAAAGGATCGGTGCCCGCAATATCTTCATCGCCATTCGAGCGGCCGTCTCCATCTTCATCTCCCCCCAACGCCAAGAGCATCACACTCGATGAAGTTTCCGGCGAAGTCGAAGCCACCCCGGCAACACTAACTGCCGTCACCGTCGCCTCGTAATTGGTCTCGGAAACTCCCACGAAGGAATATTGGTTCGAGCCATCCGTTACCTCCCCGGAAGAAACCACCGCCCCATCCCCGTCGCTAACCGTGATCTGGAAACTCGCAATGTGATCATCAGGACCACCATTGGGAACCCAGGTGAAAACAACTTCAGCACCCAACTGGTAGGCCCCGGTCAAGGGAATCGGCGATGGTGGCGGCGTGACATCATAAAGTTTCAAATACTGTGCCTCAAAAGGTGCACTATCCCAGGCCCCGATACTCAGGGGAACTTTTTTCAAAAACACATCGAAGCCTGAAACCACCAAATCTCCGCCGCTGATTCCGCTACCCCACAACCAAAGCTCTTCGCGACCCACCACCGTCGGAGGCCGATTATAGGCCGCGATATTCTTCACATTGTAGGTCCTTCCGTCCGCAATCCCCAACAGGCCCCTCAATCCCGAAGGGATCTTAAAGCGATCACTTTGGTCATTGTCCCGATCCAGATTAGCAAAGGCTATCACGACATCCTGATACGCCGGAGAAGCTCCTGCTTCCTCATACTTCGCTACAGCATGGATCTGATCGTTATTGCCATTGCCATCGAGAAACCACCTCAGGCTACTCCCCAAGGCCGGGCTTTCACGACGCGCGTTCAACATTCCCGAATAAACCGGATAAAGCTGATCATTCCCAAAGTCGGTATCATTCCAAATCGGCATCATGGAATTCCACCGCTTGAAATGCGCGATCTCTTTTCCAAAATTCGTTTCGTAATGCTGGTAACCGGCAATACGACTCACTCCCAATTCCTGCCCCGGAAAAACCATCGGCAAGCCATCATTGGTGCAAGCCACCGAAGTCCTCACCAAGGCTTCCCAGGGATCGGCGTAATTCTCTTCATCGTGTGAGGTCGTATTCATCAACACCAAGGACTGCCCGTAAGCGCTACGACGTGACTCAAAAATATTGCGATAGGAATACTTATTCGTGGCACTCTGAAGGGGAAAAACGATGTTCTCATTCAGAATCTCAAAGTGCCGCGCTGACCGATAGGTCACCGCGCCTCCATCGAGCGACTCAGCCATCATCACAAAATTCCACTTCGTGCCGCGCGCTACATTGATGATGTATTCCCAGGCTCTCGGCGGCAGCCCTTGCCCAAAGTCACACCGCAATCCATCGATTCCCGCATCATCAATAAGGTAACGCGCCGCCGCATCTCCGTCCGCCGCCGTTGAATTCCGATTAACCGCCCGCGTCTGCTCCAACCAATGTAAAGCATACTCCGCAAAGTAGTCCCACACCCGGTGAGTTACATTTCTCCCCTCTCCTCCTTGAGTGAAATCGATGGAAGTCCAATCCGAATCACTGGGATCAAACCAATCCCCTTCACTAGTGTAACTGGTGTTTTCCGGCGCTGAATTAAATTCCACCAAGGCATCATACCGACCAAAGAAGACATCCTTGACGTCATTCCATTTTCCAAAATCGAAACGATCAGGACCCGGCGCAATCGTATCCGCGCTGCTGGCACGATTCCCATAGTTTCCCTCCCGCGAAAAGAAGCGTGCCTCGCGATTTCGAATCTCATCCGTTGGCTGCCAGGTCGATCCATCGGGCTGAAAAAGATCAACCCCCTGCTGCGCGAATTCGACATCAAAGGAAGTATGATTGAATGGAGCATCGAGCATGATTCCCACCTCCTTGGCATCCGCGGCCGATACAAAATTCTGCCAAGCCGTCATCGCCAAGGTCCGATTGGCGGCCACGCTGTTTCCTGCGCTGTAATTCTTCGTCATCAACTCGTTGACTTCGAAGAAATTTTTCACAGCATACGGGCTTCCTGGTTCGTAGAGCGGCCCGCCATTGCCATATCCCGCCTCCGGCTCCCGACCGTCGATGCCATTGGGATGAATCGGCTGAAACCACAACCAATTGCATCCCAAGCCCGTCAGATAATCCAGATCCCAGCGATTGTTCGCATTTTGCGGAGCTCCCGGAGCGTTATGCAGATCCTCAAAAGTCGACCGATCATCCATCTCGTCGCCATCGGCCTCGATATTAAACACATTCACCTCGTAGAGGTTGATTTCCCGCGACGAGCTGGGCGAAACCACCACGCAATGATCCCTCAAGCCATACCAAATCCACGCTCCTTCCGCCGAAGTCCGATAGCGCGTAGTCACGCGATAAGCACCCGTGCGATTTGCGGGAATCGTCAATTCGTAGCGATCCCCACCCGCATCATAAGTCATTGTAAACCCCGCATAATAATGACCCGTCACCGGATCGGCATCAGCCGCGCTTGAGCTAATCGTGTTTCCATTCACCGCCACGATCCCATCGGGAACCCCATCGTTGTTCTTGTCCATCCGAGCGAGATCTCGGCGATTCAGATTGGTGAAGACCTCCACCTCATGAACCCCGCCCACGCCGGGAGGGTCGAAGTAAAACGTCAGATCGACACTCTCCTCCCGAACTTCATCAATGTAGACATGTGACGTGGTGTATTCTCCGCTCCGCACCGGATACCCAGGTGCCTCCACCGTCAAATCACCATCAGCCATCACTCGGGACACCAGGGCGGTGGCCAGCAAAGAAGCTCTTCGAGTCGTCATCTAAAATTAACTCTACTCTTTTAATTGTTCCACCGTCCAACTCTCAATCCACGATTTGTGCGCATTACGCAATCCTTGTAACTCATCTCTGCTGACCGGATCGGTCACATCATCCTGAACAGGATTCTATGCAGGGGTGGACCCTACCAGCTCATCTCTTCTCTGCCGAAAAGAAAGATCCCAATCTCAGACTCCGTTCTGTGACCCGGATGAGATTTTTTCTTACCCTATTCTTTTTAGCCCCAGGCTTCGCCAACTCCTCCAACCACCGTCTTCTCCACCTTCCAAAATGAACCTAAGAATTGCGCTCCTCTTAGCCTGCTTCACGACACCCCTCCTCGCCGACAATTGGCCAGGGTGGCGTGGCCCAAGCGGCGATGGCATTTGCCCCGATAAGAAAGCCCCCCTCTCCTGGACGCTCGAAAAAGACCTCAAATGGAAGACCGAGATCCCCGGCATCGGCCACGCCTCTCCCATCATATGGAACGACGCCATTTTTCTCGTCTCCGCTGATGAAGAAAGCGGCGAACGGCTCCTTCTCAAGCTCGATCGCAAGACCGGGAAATCACTTTGGCAGCAAACAGTCCTCAAATCACCCATCGAAAAAATCCACCGCAAAAACAGCCGCGCTTCCAGTACTCCCGCCACCGATGGAAAGCTGGTCTATGTGTCCTTCCTCGATAAAGAGGACATGTTTGTCGCCGCATACGACTTCAATGGCAAAAAAGTCTGGGAAGTTCGTCCCGGGATTTTCTCAAGCCGCCACGGCTACTGCTCCAGCCCGATTTTTTGGAAAGACAAGGTCATCGTCAATGGCGATCACGACGGCGACGCCTACCTCGTCGGCCTCGACAAAAAGACCGGCAAGACGATTTGGAAAACACCGCGCCCCAACAAAACACGTAGCTACTGCACAGCCATCATCCGCACTATTGAAGGCCGAAACCAATTGGTCATTTCCGGGAGCAAATGCGTCGCCTCCTACGATCCCGATACCGGCAAGCAGCACTGGATCATCGACGGACCCACCGAGCAATACGTCGCCTCCCCGGTTTACGACGGGAAATATATCTACATGACCTGCGGCTTTCCGACCCTCCACATGATGGCCATCGACCCCACCGGCAACGGCAATGTCACCGACACCCATGTCGTCTGGCACACTCGCAAGGACCCCTCCTACGTCCCCAGCCCCGTCGTCACCAA
>PBTU01000100.1 GCA_002729295.1 Verrucomicrobiales bacterium
TAAACGAAACCTCATTGGCAAAGAAGGCCTGGAAGAAGAGATCATAAGGCATCAACAACAAGTCCCAAAAGTTAGACAATAGTAGAAATATTAAACGAGTTATGAAAAAATTCCTTGCTCTTGGGGTGGCTGATCGCGCCAATCGAGTTTGCGAATGATATTACATCAGTTTCGAACATAGTGGTGATATTCAAGCGGACAGGGGAGTAAGGGCGATGAGGTAATAAACTTTTCGAACCGCAATCCCCTCGAATACCTCAAAAGCAACTTCCTAACAACACGATTAGAGGAGTGCGAACAAGTTTCAGGGTGGATGCATAGTTGATTGCCTAAGTGTTGGAATTCAAGTGGAATGAAAACCATGATGAGATGGACGCTATTTGTTGGCCTTGCATTCTTGACGGGTTCTTGGCCGTCGTTCGGCAAGCCCAACGTGTTGTTCATCGCGGTTGACGACTTGCGTGACTGGGTGGGGCATTTGGATGGCCATCCGAATGCGAAGACTCCCCATATCGACCGGCTGGCCAAGAGTGGGGTTTCTTTCAGCCACGCCCATTGCTCGGCACCGCTTTGCAATCCTTCCCGCATAAGCCTGCTAACGGGGATCGCTCCTTACCATTCCGGGGTATATGGAAATGGAGAGAATCTTCGGAGTAAACTGCCCCAAGCAGTCACTTTGATGCAGCATTTCAAGGAATCCGGCTACACGGTAAAGGGTGCCGGGAAGATTTTCCATGGAACTTCCGCCTATGACGAGGCTTCGTGGGATGCTTATTTCAAGCCAGCTCCTTCCACGCGACCTTCTGCCAAACGCGTGAATGGTTTGGCAAAGTCCGCCTGGGCGCCTTGGGGACCTCTTGATTGCGATGACGAAGATATGTTTGATGGTAAGGCGGCGACTTGGATCATTTCCGAATTGAAGAAGCCTCAGGAGAAGCCCTTCTTTCTCGCTTATGGTCTGACCAAGCCGCATCTGACTTGGAAGGTCCCTCAAAAGTATTTCGATCTACATCCGCTGGCAGGCATTGAACTGCCCCCTGTAAAGGAAGGCGATTTGGATGACCTTCCGGCTTTTGGTAGGAAACTGGCACGGGAAGTTTACGATCCTTCTGGTAAAAGAAACTTTGCCGTCAAGCCGGATGGGGATCATGCAAACGTGACTGTGTACAACCAATGGCGCAAAGCGGTCCAGGCCTACCTTGCTACGATCAGCTTTGCCGATGCCCAGATAGGCCGGGTGCTCGACGCACTGGATCGCAGCGGACATGCCGACAATACCGTCATCGTTTTATGGGGAGATCACGGTTGGCATTTGGGCGAGAAGGAGCATTGGCGTAAGCATGCCTTGTGGGACGTCTCCACGCGGACGCCCCTTATTTTTTCAGCGCCACGAGGCGTGGCTAAAGACAAACTCTGCCAGCGTCCGGTCAGTTTGATCGATATTTATCCTACGCTCATCGACCTTTGCGGTCTGCCAAAGCGGAGAGGCCTAGACGGTCAAAGTCTCAAGTCTCTTTTGGAGAATCCAGAAAGGAAATGGGATCGACCGGTAGTAATCACCTACGGATTGAACAATCATGCCATCCAAACCGAACGCTGGCGCTTCATCCGGTATCGCGACGGAGGTCAGGAACTCTATGATCACGAACGCGATCCAAATGAATGGACGAACCTCGCCTCCATCCCCAAATACTCGCTACAAAAAACCAAACTTGCCAAATGGTTGCCATCAACAAATGCCGAACCCAAAAAGTAGAGAAGATGCACCTCCCTTTCTCCCCCCTCCCCGCTGTGGTCCAAAGGCGAAATTAAGGCTGTTCCGCCAAAAGGAAATTTCTAGCAGTCGGCAAGAGCGGGTGTAAGCGAAAAAGAACGATTCCAGTTGGGGGGGGAAACTGTCGGAAAAAGCCGATCATCCCAACAATGATAGCACTACCCGAGCTTGTCGTAAGTCCCCTGAATCAGGGGTCGGTTCGGGTGACTCTGAGTCTGATGAATTCCTTATCTCCGGCAGAGATTGGGAGGGTAGATCGCACCGTGACAAGACTCGAGCCATCTCCCTGGTCGGGACTGGGAACTTCGACAAGATGGGCGGCGAGGGCAGGGGTGATAAAAAGAAGAAGGATGGGGGAGAATCGAAGTGAAGACATTATCAGGGAATACTTGAGCAATTCATCAATGAAACACCGATTGTAAAAGGTGTATCTCGCCTTGATCACTAGTAAAATGTAAGCCCCTTTCTCCCCCATGTATTACCAAAGATTTTTCCCCGTTTTTTTTGCTTCCAGGCTGAAATGCCATGAAACGACTCTCACCCCAAAACAGGCCAGGATCAGGGAGAAAAAAACCAGCGTGACCATCCTCTCAGGAGAGCGCAACCAATCGCTGTCACTGTTACACCACTCCCAAAGAAAACCAGTCATTAACAGCATAAAAAGCGGAGCCAACAGAATAAAGAAGGCGACCACAAAAATAATAGAAGTGAGCATCCCATATGCAAAATTTCTAGTAACGGCAGGAAGGTCTTCGAGCCTCCCGCCATGCTTGCTCAGCCGGGCGGCATACTTGTCAATTTTCTTCGAATACTCCCTAGCCTCACTCACACGACCAGCTGCGCTTGCTTCATCTCTTTGTCGATGAAGCTCCTCAACTTTGTCTTCAACTTCGAGTCCCTTGAGCTGGCTTAAGACATCCTCACGAGCCTCCTCGAATTTCTCGATTATTGCCTTCGTTCCTTTCTGCCGAGCTTCACTTAGTTCCTCCTCGATTTCTGCAAGATGCTCCTCTAACTCGTCCCTGCCTTCATCCCAGATGTCCTCATCGGCTGACTTTCCTGGGCCAGCCCTTGAAGCTCGCTTGCTGGATTCCCTGACACAAAATAAGAAAAAAGCAAAGAGGCTAACCGCTGTTAGGCTTGCCAATTCCCAAACCGGCCGGTCCAGCCGACAGTAAAGAAAGAGGCTCCCAACAAACCAAAACAAGCTGATCAAACCCCCGAGGACTACCGCGAAGTGAATAATAAAGGTGTGAATTTTTCCAACCGTGTGGAAATAACGGGAGGGGGCGCTCATACTCGGGTTCCTTTCTGAAAGTTAAAGCCAGCCAATGCCCTAGCAGAGGGCGAGGAGAGAGCGGAAGAATCCGTTATCTTGGAATGAAACTTGGGGCGACTCATAAGTAAAAGGACGGTATCACTCCTCATCATTCGCGGACGCAATATCAATATGGCGATAGCCCTAATCCGATAAGTAGCGGAACTCGTATATCGCAGGAATGGTCTAAATGGTAGGGAATTCTTTACTGCTTCGGCATATGTCACATCTACTCTGGCCCGACAAATCTCTCGCAAGCATCGTAACTCTCGGGTGGAATTTCCCATCTGTATTTGCTTTACTTACATTGCAGAGATCCTCCAAATTTTCACCGCCATGAAAGCAATTATCATATCCAGCATTCTCCTAGCCGGGCTGACGGCTCTCTGCTCCGCAGATCATCACAAAAAGGAGCAAGACAGCGACAACCCTCTTCTCTATGTCGTTCGACATATCAAGGTTGAACTCGAAAACGTCGAAGCCTTCCAGAAAGCGGTCGCCGAAAAGACCCTAAAATACAATCGTGAGGAAGGGTCCGACCCTTGGTTTACCTGGAAGGTCCTGACCGGCCCACGGAGTGGCCAATACGCCCGTCTCTTCGCCGCACGCTCCTGGGCTGACCTCGATCGGGTAGAATCCACCCATACCATTAATATTCCCCGAGCCAACGAGGAGAGCGCATACTGGAGAGAAAATATCTCCCCGCTTCAGGAGACTAAAATGCCAGCCACGAAGGTGATGGCGGTGGTTCCCGGGACCTCCTTCAGTAATCTTGAAGGAGAAAACCCAACGCGTTATGGAGCCCTCTATCAATGGAAAATAAAGCCGGGCATGTACCAAAGAAAAACTGCGGCGGCAAAAATGAGGGCCAAGGCCTTTGCGGCCAGTGGACTGAAAATCCGGGGGCATGTCATGCGCACGGAGTCTGGTGGGGACTATATGACCTTCATCCACTTCATCGGATTCGATTCCTGGGCAGACTTTGGAAAACTCCGGGAGTGGGGTGGAATGGGCGAGATTTTTGAGGCCAATCATGGCAAAGGCTCATGGAAGAAATTCCTCAAGGAATGGAATGCCATCCACCAAGAGGGTGGTGAGACCGAGGTGGAGTTTATAGAATACATGAGCGACCTGAGCTCGATCAGTATTACTAAGTAGGGGAAACATATTTCTCGAAGAGGCTCCCTCGGAAAGCGACAGGGCCTCTTTTTTTGTCGGTACTTAGACCCATGGCTTCCGCTCAACCCCGGTTTCCGCAACCTTCCCGCCAAAAGCAAATTCCCAGCAGTCAAGAAACCTAAAAAACGCCACCAAAGAGTATCACTTTTTGGTGCTACTCTTTCGCTGAGCAATAGTGTGTCGGGAGAAAATCCTCAGCTATAAACTCTTGACCTTCAGGTTGCGCACCCAGAATTTTTGGCCATGGTCCTGAATCGCAATTTTTCCCGAATCCGCCAACCTCTTGTTCTTGGGTTTACTGGCCGCTAGATCCAGTTTGTCCTGCACCGTCTTACCGTTGAGGACCACACTCAACCTGCCCTCCTTCATTGTCACAACCATACGATTCCATTCACCAGCTGGCTTCGAGCCGTTAGCCAGCGGGCCGGCAGTCTTTATCACCCCTCCAAGGTCATGCTGGCCGAGTTTCTTTTTGCCGAAGCAGTCTAGAATCTGCACCTCAAAACCGTGCGCAGTCGGATCAGTCTCATCATAAATCCTGAAATAGAGGCCTGAATTTCCACCTTTTTCGTGCTTATACTCGAAGTCGAAAACGAAGTCCTTGTAATCCTCCTTGAGCCACAAGTATGAGCCGTAGCGCGACCAGCCCTTCTCGCCGGGCCTCGGCTCCAAAAAAAGTGAGCCATCTTTCTGGATCTTCCAGTTCCCGGCAGTTTTGATCTTCGACAAGTCCTTACCGTCAAAAATCGTAGTAAATTCGTCCGCGGCACCGGACAGGGGCGCACAGAAAAAAGACAGAGCTAGAATTGATGTTAAAATCTTCATTACTCAGGAAGCCTATCACAACAGACTACTCAACGAAGCAATAACCCACTCCCCTTAGGCCCAATATCAGTCGCTTCAAAATAGAATTACTCCTGCTCGCTGGTCCAATGCGACTGCAATCCTTTCCCGCCAAACTCGGTTTTCCGCGACCTTTTCTCCAAAAGCAATTTCCTAGCAGAAAATTTAAAGTTTCGGCGACCTTCAACTCCGGCACGAAAAACGGCTCCGGGGAAAACCCGAAGCCGTTTCATAAAGGTTGTTTAATCGCAGAGGATTATTGAGCCATTTCCTTGAGCTTCTTCAGAGGACGAACCTTAACCGCAGTGGAGGCAGGCTTGGCCTTGAACATCACCTCTTCTTTGGTGAATGGATTGATGCCCATACGAGCTTTCGTTGCCGGCTTGCGGACGGTAACGATCTTCAGCAACCCGGGAAGGACGAACTCGCCGACGGCGCGCTTCTTGATGTGGCCCTCGATCACGCCGGAAAGGCTTTCGAGAACAGCAGCAACTTGCTTGCGGCTCAGTTCAGTTTCTTCTCCGATTTGATCTAAAATCTGTGTCTTGGTATAACGTTCATTAGTAGCTTTCATAGGCAGTGGGAGTAGCTCAGTCAATCAACCGAGATTGTCAAGCAATCCGAAGCGCTTTTCCTGAAAAAACTCTCTCAAACAAAGTTTCGGGCCGTTTTGAGGTCTTTTTCGGGAGAAAACTCCCCATCCAATTTAATTTCCCCGGTAAATTGACCGTCCCCCCAAATCAAAATTCCCACAACTATCAACGCCCCCAAACACCCGCGAGAATTTTCAGGCTAAGGAAATTCATAGCCGGTGAAGTCTTCATAATCGAAATCGACAATCATCAATTCTGAAGCAATCTTGAATCAACTTTTACAAGAAAAAGATCATGATCAATTCTCACAACCGCCGCCAATTCCTCACCACTTCCAGTCTCGCCACCGCCGCTGCCGTGACGGGTTCCCGCGCCCTTGCCCAAGACGCCAAAACTTCAGGACCATCCCTCGAAGGTCGCATTTTTAAAGCAGTGAAAGGTGGCAAGAAAGGCAATGAATCCCCTCTCGAATTTTTTCAGCGTCTCAAAAAACTCGGCTTTGATGGCGTCGAGAGCGGCAATGCCAAGCAGGCCGCCGAATACGCGGCTGCCTCTCAGCAGACAGGCGTGATGTTTCACGGAATGGTTTGCGGCTGGCACTGGGGCACCCGGCTCAGCAGTCCCGACGAGGCCATTCGCGCGAAAGGCCTCGCCTTGATGGAACAGAACATCCGCGACACCCACCGCCTCGGTGGTTCCTCGGTTCTTCTTGTCCCCGGTAAGGTCAGCGGAGCCAAGGAAACCCATGATGACGTCTGGCATCGTTCCATCGCGGAAGTGCGCAAGGTTCTCCCTCTCGCCAGCCGTCTCGGAGTTCATATTCTAATCGAAACGGTCTGGAATGGCTTCTGCGAATCGCCCGATAAATTCCGCGACTATCTCGACGCCTTCGACAATCCATGGGTGGGTGCTTATTTTGACATCGGGAACATGCAGAAGTTCGCTCCCGCCGAAGAATGGATCCGCACCCTCGGTCACCGCACGGTCAAACTCGACATTAAGGACTGGGGAAAAAAGAGGGGATTCTGTCGCCTCGGCGAAGGTGACGTTGACTGGGACAAGGTCCGCGTTGCGCTTCAAGAAGTTGGCTTCTCCGGCTGGGCCACCAGGGAGGGCCGAGATAAGAGTATCGAAGATACCTCCGCGCTGATCGATCAGTTGATGATCGGCAAGAAGGGGTAAGCCGAGAGCATTATCTCACTTCCTGTTCGCCTGGTATCGTCCTTCAATATGAAGGACCTCGCCCTTCATTACGTGCGTATATCCTCCTTCGAGCGTGACCGAATCCGGTGTGGCCTTAACCGCCCGCTTTGTCCAAACCACCTCGTCTCCATTCCGAAGAATACAGCGCCCATCCTCCAAAAACTCGCGGGTATGTGCACCGGCATAAGCCCACTTCCCGAGAAGGGCATGTCTTTTGAGTGTCACGGGCTTAGGTTGTGGAAGAGGAGTGCCCATTTCAACATCAAGTTTGGTTTCAAAAGGCGGAAGAACCCGCAGGCGGAGATTTTTAAACTCAATGGGAGCCCCTTCTGACTCCAGACAGAGAAAGCCAAATGCCGGGCTGATGCCATCGCCTCCTGACACATCTTCTCCGTTTACCCAAAGCTTCACCACGCCGTCGATCGCACGAATATAGTAGTGATTCCACTGATTGATCCCGAGCGTAGTATCTTTCGACGGAAAGCTCCGTCGACCGTTTGGAGCAACCGGAGGAAATGGCCGCATCTTGATCGGACCTACCGGGAAGACATCTCCATTGCTGGTAAACCAATCGCCCTTCTTCTTATACTGGGCCTCGTAAACTTCCTTATAACCAAGATCCAACACCTGCACCTCGATACCATGGGGAAGCAAGCCTTTGCCTTGTATGAGCCGGTTGATCGACTGCGGAGTCGCCCACACAAAGACCCCGGAGTTTCCGCCCTTTTTCTTGTGCATCCACTCGCAGGAAAATTCAAAATTCGTAAGCGGTTTGTGATAGCGGATTACTCCGGTGGGATTCCCAGTACACCAAACATGGCTGTCTTCCCACTTCCAGGTGTTAGCCTTACAATTCACGTTGGCAAAATCAGCTTCCGTCAACTCGACCCATCCCGGACCCACGCCACGGCTGAACTCCGGCTCCATCTTCACGGTCAAACCGCTGT
Source organism: Verrucomicrobiales bacterium (assembly GCA_002729295.1). Classification (GTDB taxonomy): domain Bacteria; phylum Verrucomicrobiota; class Verrucomicrobiia; order Verrucomicrobiales; family Akkermansiaceae; genus SW10. Next base: position 7,858 of record PBTU01000100.1, read on the forward strand.
CCACCTCATCGGCAATGGCAATAACCGAGAGTAAAACTAAAAGAAGGGAAGCAGATAATAGAGATTTCATAATGGCGTTACAAATAAATCCGGCTCTCCACTGGGACGCGGAATGTCGAGCCTGAATAACGATGGAAGTTATCAATTCAAGACTTCGTTGCGAGCCGATTCTCCGATTGCGGAAACTTCTTGAATGAGTTCGCCGGCCACGCCGAGCTCCTGAAAAGTGGCCCCGAGCAGTTCAATGATGGCATCGAAATGGAAATCGTTTGCCTTGATTTTCGTCTAACAGATGTCCACGGCGAAGTCGTGCACGACATCTTTGCCTAGCGAGCGATGACGCCCGCAAGACAAGCGGACATACCTCCCAGCGTTGAAATTCCAATTTCATCGGGAAAAGGCCACCAAACACGCACCGAACCTGAACAAGACATGAGCAAAAGGCCGCAAGTGCGACAAAAAGTGACGAAAGTATCGACTGTAATTTGACAAGTGGCATCTCCTCGACAAATGGTAGACTTTCGCCGCCAAAACCATTCACTAACAACACAACCAGACACCTCATTCTTCCAGCCTCCCAAATTAATCCCTGCACCACCAGAAAGGGAAAGCGATTCCAAGCCTCGCCGCCTGAACTTTTCTAACCATCAACACTACCATGAAAACCAAAATCACTATCGCTCTTGCCATCGGAGGAACCCTCCTCCTCACCGCCCTCTCCTCCTGCGCCGGACCTCTCGGACGATCCGGATATGAGTCCGCCCCCTACACCACCGTCAAGAAAGATGGCGCTTTTGAGATTCGAGACTACCCCGAAATTGTCGTCGCAACCACCATCATGGCGGGCGGAGAGAACAAGCAAAATTCCGGCTTCATGAACTTGTTCCGATACATCTCCGGGAAAAACGAAGCCGACCAGAAGATCGCCATGACCACTCCGGTTTTTTCGAAGACAGATGGAGACCAACAGGAGATGAGTTTCGTACTTCCCGATGACGTTGCTAAAAACGGAGCACCCAAGGCCAACAACGACAATGTCACTGTCTCCAAACGCCAAGCCGGACGTTTCATCGTCTTTCGTTACAGCGGCCGCTGGACTGAAGCCAACGACAAGAAGGCACGCGAAAAACTCGCAAAGTGGGCCAAAGAACAAAAGCTCACTCTGACATCCGTCGTGGAAAAAGCCAGCTACGACCCTCCCTTCACCCCGCCCTTCATGCGACGCAACGAAATCATGGCGCGCATCAACAAATAATTCCGTTTTACCAAGTTGTCTTCATTATCCATCGCAGCGAGAGGCTGGACATTCAGTGAGTTGAAATGGATGTTGCTACCACTCGCCGTATCGACTTCGGGAACACGGAGTAAGCGTGGTCCATGGGGAGGAATTTGGAAGTGCCCGCGAAAGGGTCCTGTCAGTCCTGCATCACTCCGATTCTTGCCGCTTTAAGCTCCGTCCGCCAGCCGACGGGTTGAATCCACGCTTGCTCGCGCTGATCTTTGTATGAGGGATTTACGTGGGGGCGCGACGAAGTCACCACCGCCCGGACGTAGAGTTCGTCTCCGGTGAATTCATACTCCGCCCGGTCACCGCCCACCGTGGCAAAAACCTCGCCAGTGACTTCGGGCGTTGAGCGACGGGTTCCGATAAATTTCGTTTCGTAACTCACACCGTCAATTTTTTTCATTTCCACGACCTGCTTTCGCGCGCTTTGGTCATAGTCGATCGTTTCCATCTCGACTCCACTGGAACCATAAAACTCACCCCGCTGCATCGCCTCTACCAATTGCCCCGCCTCCAGCGACTCCGACCAAACCATGACCCAACCCCGGCCCGGCGAAACGTCGCCGCCATGATAATTATGTGAGTCATCAGTCGCCACACCGAATAAAGGCGGCGCTTTGTGGACGAGAAGACGCAAGGTATTGGCAATGTCCCAAATCGCTTCATCGCCCGGGCGGCTTTCGTCTCCGAGATGATTAATTCCCGGGTGTCCGTTATAGACCTCGAAGAATTGCTCTTCGACAACCTCGGCCAATTGCTGCGGCGTGACCGACCATCGGAAATTCGGGTGATTAAGGTGAGTCAAAATCGGACGCCCCAATCGCTTCGACTGCTCTTCCACCATCTGCAAATTCTTGCGCATCGTCTCCACCACCGACTCACCATGCTGCGGTTTGATCGGCTCGGCCAAATTGACGGCATTAATGTGCACTTGATACTGTCGGAATTTGTCTGTGATCTCCTCGGCCTCGATGAGGAGAAATTTCTCCTCCTCCTCAAATTCCGGGCGAATCTCCTCCAGCGTTTTCAAACGCACCTCGCGTGTATCGCCTTCCCCGCGAAGCTCCACCCACTCTTCACCAAAGCGCTCCATATACCGATCCAGTGTTCCGGTCTTTCCCACCTTGCGACGCTTCTCAACACTCGCCACCTTCATCCACTTCTCACCCCGACTCAAAAGATTATGGTCCGACAAAGCGAGAAAGTCGTAACCCTGCTCTTTATACCAATCGACAATCATGTCAGGAAAATCATTCCCATCACTCCAAAGCGAATGGGTATGCGTGTTCCCCTTATACCAGGCTCCTTTCTCATTCCAGATCTCGGGCTCCTTTTCTTTCCCGAACCACACTGCAATCACAACAGCCAACGCCACCGCTAGCAACAACAAGAAGGGAACATATTTTTTCGCACGCATTGTCCCCGATAACCTCCCAAATCCGGAGGACTGTCAACACTGCGAAAAATTCACCCCAGCTTTCCTCATCAAGATTTCAATGGAGCGAAAGACACCTCTTTGCCCTCGAAATTCTTTATCATAAGAGCGAGCGCCTTTTCATCAGCCTTGCACAAAGACGAA
>PBTU01000101.1 GCA_002729295.1 Verrucomicrobiales bacterium
GTCGAAGAGCTGCTCCCCAGAAGAGAAAGGTCGGGAATGAATCCACCGAGGATGGAACCAAGGCTGATGCTGCCGCTTGAAAACAGGGCAATGACCACGGCCATGAATGAGAGAACGATGAGGCCGACCATGCATTTGATAATGCGATCGAAGAGTTTCGCGCCGCCGCCACCGGCTTGGTAGAGGTAATTAACGTAGAGCCCGATGGCGAAAAGAATCGCGATGATCGTCCATTGACCGCCATCTCCGCCCAGCATTCCAAGGTTTTGTTGGATGGCAGCGGTTCCCAGAGAGAATTGGGGCATGGTCCATACGATGTTGGCCATAATGGTAGCGATGAGCCAGGACCAGCCGAGAAGCGGGTGGAGGTGGCGGTTGATGAGTTGAAGCGGGCGTTGCTCGGTCGATAGAGTGACGTAAGCGATTGCCGAGAGCATGATGATGCCGCAGATCATCGCCAGAGGTTGGACCCAGAGGAGGTCATTCCCGGATACGACGCCCAAATAAAGAGCGCCGGCGAGCGATCCTCCACCGAGGGTGATGGCGCCCTGAAGCCAACCGGGGCCGGAGATTTTGGCGTAGCCGAGGAATTTTCCGGCAGGGCCTTTGTCTTTGACCTCTTCGATGACGTCGAGTTCGCGTTGATACTGGTCTTGATCACTCATGTTTAATGGGACTGTCAGGAAGAGAAGGGGCTAGGGAAAGCAAAAATCGCGATTCTTGTTCCCTCGGGATTGCGGTATGAGAAAAGCGAGGGCACACTCCGACTCTTGTCCGACTCATCTAAAGCGCCCGGTTTGGCCCAAGATCTTCAGGTTCTTATGAAGGTGCGCCTGAATGTTTTTGTGCTAATCACGACCTTGTTCGGCTTTTTCCTCGCAGCTAAAGGGCTCGAGGGAGGAATGTCGACCCGCTGGATTTTGCTGCTCCACACCTTGATTGGGACTGCGGCGGCGGCCTTTGGGTCAGCGGCGTTTAATCAGCTCATGGAGATCGAGGACGACGCCCGCATGGAGCGGACGGCGGATCGGCCTTTGCCTTCACGGAGACTGGGCGTTGTGAAAGGCTTTGTGATTGGTTGGGGATTGGCGGCATTCGGCGTGATCCATTTGGCTGCCAAAGTGAGCCTGGTGGCGGCGGTGCTGGCAGCGATCACCATTGCGACCTACGTATTTTTCTACACTCCGATGAAGAAGTGGCATTCCTCCAACACGATCGTTGGAGCGGTCCCCGGGGCCATTCCACCGCTTCTTGGCTGGGTGGGTGCCGGAGGAGCATGGGAGGCCGGGGGCGGGTGGTTTCTCTTCGCACTGCTCTTCTTTTGGCAATTGCCTCATTTCGTGGCGATCAGCTGGTTGTGCAGGGAGGATTACGAGGAGGCGGGCTATCAGATGTGGTCGAATGGTGATGTTTCGGGTGGAAAGAGCGCAAAGCTCTTCATTGGCTTCTCGATTTGTCTCATGGTGCTGGTTATTTTGGGCTCCTGGATCGGCTTTTTTCCCTGGTTGGTGGCGATTTTGCACACTCCCCTCGTGATTTTCCTAATGGTGCCGGTTTTGAAATATAAAGCCTCGGGCGAGCGCGGGCCAATGAGGAAGGCCTTTTTCGGGACTTTGGTCTACTTACCGGTGATATTGCTCGGTCTTGCCTTTGCGTGGAGTTGAGCTAGCTTGCGCCGCATGGACGTCAGCAAGCTGGAACCTGTCGACCGCGATCCGGTCAAACTCCGAAACACCGCGCTTCTTCTCACTGCGATCATGGTAGTCGGGGGCTTCGCCATTTTGTGGGCATACAATCGCTTTGCTGAAAAGACGTCTGATACCGACCGTCCGAGTTTCCTTGCGGCGATCGGTGGTGCTGATGAGGTGCATATTCTCACCTCGGATGGGGAGCGCCGCACGATGGAGGATTTAAGAGGGAGCGTTGTGCTGACCTTTGCGGTGACGAGCGAGTTGGCGTCGGAATCCGAGCCGACCATTTCAGCAGTGCGAGAAGTGCTCGCGGAGTTTTCCGATAAGGAAAAGAGGCCGAAGCTGCTGGTCTTTGTTCTCGATGGAGATGAGGAGAAGCCGGAATCGGTGGCGCAGGTTCTCACCGAGTTTGGAGGAGAGCCGGAGGTTTGGCGGGTGCCGGCGAGCGAGGACCGGAAAGATTCCTTGAGGGCTTTTTTGAAGAGCAAGATTCGCTTTGGAATCTATCCTCACGAGAAAGACGGGAAACTGATCTATGATTCCCAGCTCGTCTTGCTTGATCAGCATTTGCAAATCCGAGGTCCTGTCGGGGTGCCGATTGGCTGGGATTTTGAAAAAGTAGCTGGCTGGGAGCGCCAATATGACGAGGCGAAAAAAACCAATGACGAGGAGGACCTCGTCGCGCCGAAAATATCGAGTGAAGAGCTGGTGAAGCTTTTGAAAAAATCAATTGAATATTTCTACGAAAATCCGGACGAGAAAGGACAAAAATGACCGATAAGAAAAAAATACAACTGATCTATTTGGGCGTCGGCGCCATCTGCGCGATGATTCTCGGAGTATCATTCTGGCTCACGACGCTCAGAGGCAAGCTACGTGAGAACAACGTGCCGATCGTGGAAGATGCCGGAAAGGAAGAGGCGGGAGATCTTTGGGAGCTGGAGAAGGATTTGGATCTGGTGAAGCAGGATGGCGCGGCGGTGAAAATCTCTGACTTAAAAAATAAAGTCTGGGTGGCGGCTCAGTATTATACGTCCTGTCCGATGTGTGCGGCCCGCAATGCGAACTCACTGCTGGGAGTATACAACGAACATAAGAGTGAGGAGGATTTCCAGGTGGTTTGTTTCTCGGTTGATCCTGACGAAGACACTCAGGAGAAGCTTCAGGAAATGACAAAGTCGCTCTCGGTTGATCCTTCCAACTGGTGGTTTGTAAAAGCTGAAAGAGAGCCGCTCTTGCAGTATATGCGCTACGAGATGAAGTTTGGTGACATCCGGGAGCGGAAGGATCCCATTGAAGCTGCCGCGAAGGGTAAGTGGTCGCACGATTTGGGGATTCTTGTGTTCCGGGGAAATACCCTCGTGAAGAAGTGGCATGAGCGCCTGCCACCGGAGTCTCTGAGCGATGTTGTTAGGACCGCGCTGAGCGAAATCAAGAAAGACGAAGTTGCTGAAAGTGATGAGTGATCGAAACGAGTTTGTTTCGCGACCCGTTCTTGATGAGCGAGCGAAGTCGTTGAAGAAGCTGGTCTGGATTGTCAGCGGGCTGGTTCTACTTCTTGTAGTAATGATGAGAAGTCCATACAAGATTCCGCTTCCCGAGGGAGTGGAGCTCTCGTTACTTCCACCGCTTCATGCGCTTTTAAATACTTTGGTGGCGGCGTGTCTTTTGGGTGGGCTTTTTTTCCTGGCCCGGAAGAATTACAAAGGGCATCAGCGCTGCATGACGGGTGCATTGGTTTTGTCAGGCCTCTTTTTGCTGAGCTATGTGGCGTACCATTTCACGACAACAGAGACTCTCTTTGGTGATGCCGATGGGAATGGCAAGTTGACTGATGAAGAGAGCGAAACCGCCGGGTCCGCTCGAACGGTTTATCTCTCGATTCTAATTACTCATATCGCAGCTGCGGCGATCAGTTTTCCCTTTATTCTCCTGACCTTCGTGCATGCGTGGACGAATAATTTTGCGAAGCACAAGAGGCTCGCCAAGAAGGTCTTTCCGATTTGGCTATTCGTCGCAGTGACGGGACCGATCTGCTATTACATGCTGAAACCCTTCTACCCTTGGGAGACTGGGAACGTGGAGTTGATTTTTGAGGAGCCGCCTTAACCTGAACGTTGGTCGTACCAATATTCGTTGGCTACTTTTGTGTTGGTTCCTTCGAGAACTCTAAACATGAAGCCGCGGTCTTTGAAAATGTGCCAGTCACCGTATTGGTCAAATTTTCGGCATGAGGTTGTCATGGGAGCGGTCCAGACAGTGCCGGTTTTCTTGCCGATAGATTTGGCATAGTCGCGCATACGGATGGCGAAGTCGACATCTTCGATGGTGACGAAATCTGCGTTGAAGCCGCCGAGGTGATCGAAAGTTTTTCGGGTGGTCCAGAAGGCCCCGAAGGAGACTTTGTGTTTGGCCAGGTGGGGGAAGAGGATGGCTCCGCAAGCAATGATGCCGAGGGACCAGCGCTCGGGAAGAATCATATTTCCGCCTCCGATATCGCGGCCTTGAGCGAGTTTTTCGACGATGATGCGGAGGAATTGGGGATGCATTTGGCTGTCGGCGTCGATGGTGACGATAATATCGCCAGAGCTGGCAGCGGCGCCGGCATTGCGAATACGGGAGAGGTTCTTGGCATCTTCTTTTGCGATGACGGCTCCAAATCCCCGCGCGATCTCCTCGGTCCGGTCAGTACAGCGGTTGAGCACGACAACGGTTTCGACCTCGTGAGGGCAAATTTTTGCAGCTGCGGCAACGGCATTCAGTCCGGCGGGGAGATATTCCTGCTCGTTGTGGGCCGGGATGATGACGGAGACTTTCATTCGTGGTTGAGCATCGCTCTGAGTGAGGTTATGCCCGTTTTCATGATTCGACAAATTGTAGTTCACCCCGGTGGAGCCCATAAAGATGACTTTCTCGCCTGTGCACTGCTGATGGCTGAAACCGAAGTGCCGGTGTATCGTCGCGAGCCAAGCGGAGGTGATCTTTCAGATGTTGGGACCGCCGTGGTGGATGTGGGGCTGGAGTGGGACGAGTCGAAGATGAATTTTGACCATCACCAGTTTCCGCGCGATGCCGAGCCGCTTTGTGCGTTGAGTTTGGTCTTGAAGCATTTGGGGCTCTACGAGGAGACGCATAAGTTCTGCGATTGGCTGATTGTGGCGGAGTGGATGGATACGCGTGGTCCGAATGACACTGCCAAGTGGTTGGGCGTGGAGCGTGACGCCATGGCGAAGTTGAATTCACCGATCGATATCACCCTGCTGCGTCGTTTTGCAGCGAGCAGCGAGCATTTGCCGGGACAGCCGATTTATGAAGTGATGAAGATGGTGGGGGAGGATCTCATTAGCTTTGTGCGGGGCATGAAGAAGCAGCTCGAGTATCTTGGGGAGAATACCGAGGTCTGGGAAATGAGCTTTGGGAAAAAGGTGCTCTTCCTGCCGAGGACTGATCCCATGCCAAACGATCCTTCGATGGGGATGGGTCGCTACGTGGAAGACCAGGGGTTGGAGGAGGAAGTTGTGGCGTTGGTTTATCCCGATCGTCGCGGCGAAGGATACGGCCTCGGAAGATTTAACGACGACAAGCGAATGGAGTATACCCAGATCAAAGACGAGTCAGATGTGCATTTTGCGCACAACAAAGGGTTCATTGCGAAGGTGTCTGCGACGGAGGTTCCGCGATTGAGGGTGTTGATTGAAAAGTCTTGGGCTTAGAAGCGAATTACGGGAACTCGTGTGGTGGCTTGATCGGGGTCTCCGAGTGGAAAGCCGTGGTTCAATTCGCTCGCTTCATCAGGAGGGCAGGTGGTGAGTGTCAGGGGGTTGTCAGGCGCGAGTCGTTTACGCAGTTGATGAGCAAGTCTTCCCATGGACCAGCGGACGTTGACTTCGCTGACGGGATGCCATTTGAGTTCTCCTTCGGAAAGGTGGAGGAAGGAATCGATGCAGAGTGGTCCAAGGTAGTCGTGGCCTTCAAAAAGGGTTTTGAGCGCGCGGCAAATCTTCTTTTTGGCGCAGGGCATGACCTGATTGGAGATGATTTGCGCGTGCTCGACAGGCATTCCGACCGCGGGCTTGGGGGAGGAGGTGGAGCTGAGCCACTGGCCGTCTTTGCTGACTTCCTGACGCGATATTCCGAGGCAACGAATGCCGCCCTCTTCAGGCCGGCCGATTTGATAGAGGAGGGAGAACTCCATGACTTTTTCCAGCCAGGGTTCGATGAGGAAATCACCTCTGGGAACTTCGACTGAGTCGCGGAGGAGGCGTTTGTTGCCTCGTCCGGCCGAGCTGTGGAGAGGTTTGGTGACCCATTCTTCGTGAGGGTGGTTGGCGATGAAAGTGAGGGCCTCTTCTTTGCTGGTGCAGATGGCCGATGGGATAGGGGACTCGTCAATCAGGCTACGAAGTTCGAGGCCGATTTTTTTTGAGAGGAGTTCTTTGGACGCGCGACCCCAGGGGCGCTCGTCACGGAGCTTTCGTTGTTTCCGTATCTCGTCGATGTCACCAAGTAATCCGACTTCAGGAAAGTGCAGCCCCTTCTTACTTAGAAAATCGCGATGCTGATCGCTGGGGAGGCGCCGGAGAAGGACAAGGTCGTCTTCGGATGGGATGGAAAGGGCGAAGGCGTATTCCAGATCGGCGGCGAGTTCTACGAGACGCTTTGGGGCTTTCCAACCAGGATGAGCCGCGGCCGGTTCGGCGTCGGGGTTGAAGTAGTAAAGGTCGGGGCTGCGTCCCCGGGATGATTGATAGCGTCGAAGCGAGGAGATAAAGTTTTCGTCTAGCCCGGCCAGGCGACGGCCCTCTTCATTGAAGGCGACTTTTCCTTTTGCACGTATTGGGGAGACAGGGAAGTGCAGTTGCTTGTGCCAGGCATCCCAATCTGATTGCGATTGCTCCTTCCAACGACGCAGCCATTTCAAGCCGTGACCGACGTGGGCAATCTCATCGTGGTAGATTTTCGAGAGAATCCTGGCGGACTTTTGATCGCCGGACTGCGCTAGGATTTCTGAGTAGTGTTTGGCGTAGTCGAGGTTGGCTTGCTCAAAGGTGAGCGAGAGCGTGGAGACGTAGTCGAGCGGGCTCTCCATGGGAGAGATGTGCGACCAGATCATGGGGCTGAGATGGTAGTCGCCGAATTTGACGCCACATTCCTCCATGCGCTTGAGATACCAGCTGGTGTGGTTTTGTTCCTCTTTGAGAGTGTGGAGAACGCCCTTTCGAAAGGAATCGGGCGCGTTGGGGAATTTGAGTAAGGCCAGAGCCATGAGCTCGACGGCGAGGAGTTCGTGGTTGGCGAAAAAGTGGAGGAGGATGGCTCGTTGCTCTTCGTCTTCGATCTGGTGGGTGCTGGGAAATGGAGAGCGGCCGTCGTTGCTGCTGGGGAGGAGGTGGGAAGGGCGGCCCGGGGTATCTGGGATGGCGATGGTCTCTTTTGAAGGAGGATCCAAGATGAGGTGCCTCGGAGCGTGAGTGAGCTTTTCCTCCAAAGAATCGCTCATCAGCACGCGCTGAGCGAATTCGGAGATTGTCTCGGGATCGGCCATCTGTGTTCGAGCCAACGCGAAAGAAAAGGAATCGTCAACCCGTGCTGGAATAAATCGCGGAATAGGGCATCCTAGTGGCCACAGAATTCACTTAATTATGAAAATTCGTTTGCTCATCGGGGCGGTCGCGACATCTTTGCTTGTCATGGTAGGACTTGCGACCGGAGAAAAATTAGCCAAGGCAGACGGAACGGTGTCTGCAAAGACCCTTCCGCTAGATAAGAGGCTGGCTTCAAAGAAGTTTGAGACGGCGACTTTTGGTTTAGGATGATTTTGGGGACCAGATTCCGAGTTCGGAAGTCTTGAAGGAGTGATTCGCACCCGCGTGGGCTACGCCGGCGGTGAGAAGAAAAATCCATCCTACCACAGTTTGGGAAATCATACCGAGGTGATCTCGATTGATTACGATCCGACGGTCTTGAAATACGAAGACATGCTGAATCTTTTCTGGGGAGCCCATCGCTGTGATCAGGCGGGGTACTCCCGGCAGTATATGAATGCCTTGTTTTATCACAACGACGAGCAGAAGAAGGCAGCCCAAGCCAGCGTGGCGAAAGCAGCGAAGGCACAGGGAGTTTCCCTCGATGCGGTGAAGACCGCGATTCTTCCCGTGGGGGAGTTCACCTACGCCGAAGCTTATCATCAGAAATATTATCTGACCCGCTATAGCGATATCCGTGGCTTTTTGGGGAAGACTTATGCCGATGGGAAGTCATTGGCGGACTCGACCGTGGCAACCCGATTAAATGCCTATCTCGGGAGCGGAAAGGACAAGAACTGGGATGTTTTCGTGAAGGAACTTTCGTCGTATGGCCTGCCCAAAGAGATCGAGGATGGGCTCAGGAAGGCGGTTGAGACGATTGAGCACTAGGAGAGAAGCGATTCCGAATTCTGGAGGCAATCGGGATCGCGAAACATACTGCGACTACGTAGGCCAGAAGATCGAGGAGATCTTTGCTATCAGCATTTTTTATGAGGATGGCCGGAAGTAGTTCAATGCTTACGATCATGGTGAGGATATACGGCCAGGCATATCGAAGCGGCAGGAGTAGGAGGAGTCCGCCAACGAACAATCCCATGACCCCAAAATGCATCAAGAGCCGGCCACCGCCAAATGATTTGAACCAGCTACGGGCGTTGTCGACGGGATGCTGTTTGGCTTTTGGGGCGGGGTCCAGTATCTTGGCGGATTTCTGAGAATCCGGTTGGTTAAACACGATCGCTTCTTTCTCCTTTGTGTTTTCGTTGGGCGCCATCCAGAAGGTCGGAAGAAAAGGACGGGGGACATCGTTGCTACGTGGGAAAATGAGAAATCCCCCCCATGCCACGAGCCAGAGTGTGGTGAGCAGGCAAATGGGAAGGCGGGGTTGGTAGGGCTTGATGGCCTTGAAAATCCATACGGCCCAGAGAATCCAGATGATGGAGGAAATTGCCGGGAAGAATGGGGCTTCCCGCACTTCAACGATATCGAGGTCAGAAATTTGAAGTGATCCGCTTTCTCCGGTGACGATAATACCAAAGTTTACTCTTTGAGCTCTCTCGCTGAGAATTGCGACGGCTTCGGATTCCCTCCAGTTTTCTGGAGCACTTTCGAAGACAATGTGATCGACGCGGTCCAAAACGAGTCGATGGTAACGGTCGGTTCCGATAATCGTGATCGACACCGGAAGGGGATCATCATTAGCGCTGGTCTCGATGGGATTGGGGCTTCGATATCGGACGCGGACTTTAATTTTTTCGCCTCCGCTGACAGGCCAGGTTTTGCCAGAGATTGCTTGTTGCCCTTTTTGTGGTGAAAATTCGAGAACCCCCTCATTGTCTAGGCTGGGGGCTAGGGAGCCATTCTGTCTCCGCCATTCAGTGATTTCCTCAAGGGGGCGGTCCCTCCAGTAAACGGATCCCGTTTCAACATACCTGAATTGCCAACTGACGATGGTTCCAATGATGAGCAGAAGGAGACTGCTGCATAAATAGATTCGTGAGCGGGTTTTCAAGAAGATGAGTTCTAGCAATTGAAGAAGTACGGGCAAGTCTTACCCATCGGTAAGAGAAGCTTGCAGGATCATCAAAAACAGTCATATTTGGGGTTCATGAAGAGCACTTTTCTTTTGACCCTTGCAGTCATCTCGGTCCTGATCCTGACCTCATGCGAGTCGGTCAACAGCAAACGCGCTGGCGGTGGAGCTTTTGATGAATCTGAAACGGGCCGAAAGTTGGATGCGAATTCCCACCTTCCTGATCCTGATATTCCGGGTGGTCGTTCATTCGAGGAATACCGCAATAACGAGTAAGGTGTTTTTCTGATTGTTCTTGGTAGGAAGGCGCGGTTTCTTCATTGCCATGGACCCACGCTACAACGAGCTTGCGCAGCAACTTATCCGCTATTCTACGAGCCTTAAGAAAGGGGAGAAAATCCTCCTCGATTTGGTCGATACGCCTGAGGCGATGGCTATTGCTCTCATTAGGGAAGTCAGGGCACGGAAGGGCGTTCCTTTTTTGAGGTTGGGTGCGAACAGGCTGACTCGTGAGCTCATGATGGAAGCGACTGATGAGCAGTTTAAGACGACGGGCAAACATTTGCTCACCGAGATGAAGGATATGGATGCCTACATCGCGATCCGCGGTTCTCATAATATCACTGAGACCAGTGATGTGCCGCAGAAAAATATGGCCGTGGCGATGAAGCACATGCGTAAGGTCCTCGACCACCGGGTCAAAAAAACCAAGTGGTGCGTGTTGCGCTGGCCTCATCCGGCGATGGCACAGCAGGCTGGTATGAGTAGCGAGGCCTTCGAGGATTTTTACTTCAAGGTCTGTTTGCTTGACTACAAGAGCTTGCTTCCGGCGATGAAATCGCTGAAGAAGCTCATGGACAAAACCGACCAAGTGCATCTTAAAAACAAAGGCACGGACTTGCGTTTTTCGATCAAGGACATCCCCGCGATTGTATGTGGAGGAAATTATAATATCCCGGATGGCGAGGTGTTCACCGCGCCGGTGAAGGATTCGGTGGAAGGGGTGATCACGCATAATGCGCCGACGATTTATCGCGGGATTGCTTTTGACGGGATCAAGTTGGTTTTTGAAAAAGGAAAAATAATCAAAGCGGAAGCCGCCGGAGGTAAGACGAAGGAGTTGAACAAGATTTTGAATGCTGATGCGGGTGCGCGCTACGTGGGAGAATTTGCGTTAGGATTTCATCCTGTGATTAGAGAGCCGATGCGTGATATTCTTTTTGATGAAAAGATTGCCGGTAGCTTTCACTTTACCCCGGGGCAGGCCTACGAGGAGGCTGATAATGGAAACCGCTCAACCGTCCATTGGGACATGGTGACAATTCAGAGGAAGGATTACGGAGGGGGAGAGATTTTCTTTGATGGGAAATTGATCCGGAAAGATGGGGTCTTTTTGCCGAAAAATCTCGCGAAGTTGAATGGGTAGGAGAGAAAAAAACGCGCTGCCGGGAGAACGGAAGCGCGCTTTTTGAATAAAATGATTTGGTTAAGGCACGACCA
>PBTU01000102.1 GCA_002729295.1 Verrucomicrobiales bacterium
AACGCTGAGTGGAGGAAGAAACGGTTTCCACCAGCGGCGGAATTCGTCGTGTAGGTTCCATCAGATCCATCCCAGTCAGGAATGTAGAACTGACCATCAAGACGAATAATGTCTTCCTGACCACCACCTGCGGCCGCGAATGCACCAATGGCGGTATTCGGATCAAAGGGGTCGAGATTCGAAGGTCCCGTGTAGGAAGTGAGGTTAGCGGTGAAATTGACCTGAAGTGCTGCAGCACTCACGTGGCCAGTGATAGCAATCAGTGCGAGAGCACTCAGGCTTTTAGCGTTTTTTTTCATAACATTTCTTTTTTGGAGAGCCCCACCTATCTAATTCACATCTTTGCGCTTCCAAGCTTTCTGACTAGAGGGAAAAACCATAATCGGACCACCTGCTAAGACCTATCGACGCAATTGAGAATGAGACTCAACTGCGCTGAAATTATCCAAAGCAAGCCTTTTTGCAATCATAATTTGCTTTCACATTTGATGATCAATTACCTTTCCGTAGCGTTATTTTACCAGCGACACGTTTTTTGCTGTTTTACACTCGACCATTCGACCTAAAGAAAGGATCTCTCCCCCGAATGAAATTGGAAATCCAGCAGCTCTCGAAATGCTATTCTAATGGGGTTCAGGCCTTATCGCAGGTGTCTTTAACCTGCCCAAAAGGAATTTACGGCCTGCTAGGGCAAAACGGAGCCGGTAAATCAACGCTGATGCGCACAATTGCGACATTGCAGGATGCTGATGAGGGAGAGATTTTTCTAGACGAGGTCAATCTTCAGAAATTTCCTAAAGAGGCTCGCAGCATGATCGGGTATCTCCCCCAGGATATGGGAGTTTATCCAAATATGAGTGCTTTGGAAACTCTTGAGTATTTCGCGGGGCTAAAAGGACTTCACCGGGTGAACCTTCATGAGGAATTAGAGCGGGTGAACCTCGTCAATGAGGCGCATCAGCGCTTAGACACCTACTCGGGTGGGATGCGGAGACGCTTTGGCATCGCGGTGGCCTTTCTCGGTCAGCCACGCTTAGTCATCGTGGACGAGCCTACCGCGGGCCTTGATCCATTTGAGCGGAGACGCTTTCAGCACCTTTTGGCAACGGCGGCTCAAAACTGCATCCTCATCCTCTCATCTCACATTGTGGAGGATATCTCTGATCTCGCCTCTAATATGGCGATTCTTCACAAGGGAAAGGTTCTCGCTGAGGGACCTCCCTCTGAGTTGGTGAGTAAACTTGAGGGGAAAATTCACCTCACCGAGGTTCCATTCGAGCACTACGAAGAAGCTCATCGCGAACATCAGGTCTTATCCTCTCGTCCCAAGAAAAACTCACACCTTCTCCGGATTTATAGTAAAGAAGCTCTCGGAGGTGACTTTACGATGGTCCCCCCTGACTTGGAAGATTTCTACGCGTTTCGCGTTGGAGAAGAGTCTCAAAAATCCGACCTCGTCAAATCGTGACTCGCTTCTTAGCTCAGCTCAAACACGAGTGGCGGCTACAACGCCGGCGACCTTTCGTCATCATTTGCGCGGGGATCTACTTCATGATCGCGTTCGGAGACGCTTATCAAGCGGGACTCGCCGGAGATGGCTTCCAGTGGATCAATGGAGCTGATGCCATTTCGACACGCTCAGTCATTCTCAGCCTTTTCGGCATTCTTGCGATCGCGGGAATCATTGGTCAAGCAACGAGCCTGGATCGAGAATCTAAGACTGAGGAGCTCGTGCTCTCAGCGACAGCAGACCGGACCGCACTCGGGATTCCACGTTTTCTCGTTGGCTGGCTCATCGCCATCGCGATCGGCGCCTGCTTCATCCCTGGGATGTGGCTCGGATCCATGATGCCTGGGATCGCTCCCGAATCGAGGGGCGACACCGTTTCGACCCACTATCTCAAGGGGCTTTTTTACTTTATCGTTCCGAATTTCCTCATCGTGAGCGCCTTCGCTTTTGCAATTGGAAGCCGCTTTCGAAGTCAGGGTGCGACTTGGCTAGCCTCGGTCGGTCTTTTAGTGTTCTGGATCCTCACCCGGATGCTCATCGGCCAGGATGTTCTTAGGCATGATGTCTTCTCTACCTGCGCTCTGCTCGATCCCTTCGGAAGCATCGCGGCCGCACAGTATTCCATGACTTGGACTGTCGAGCAAAACAACACCACCTTCATCCCCTTCCAAGGGCTCCTCCTTTGGAATCGCCTGCTTTGGTCTGGCTTGGCAATCATCTTAGTCTTGTTCACTCTGCGCACCCTTCCCCTCCAGCCCACGACCTCTGGGAATTCTGGCAAAAATCGCAAAAAGAGTAGCCTCCACCCGGGCTGGCTTCCGCGCTCTCCTTTCTGGCTCTCTCTGCGCTGGGAGTTCGTTTCCTTACTCCGGCAGCCTGGCCTCCGGCTCTTCCTCTTTTTAGCTGCGGTTTCCCTATGGTTCGCCGCTTCTTCCGCGAGCACTCATCAGTTTTCCCTCCCCACTACCGACCTTCTCGTCCACAACACGGGATTCTATTTCGATAAAATCCTAACCCTAGTTCTTGTCTGGTCCGCGTCAGACCTCATTCATCGGGAAAGGAGCCACCAGGTTCACGAACTTACAGACAGTCTTCCGAGTTCATCATTTTCGCATTTCCTGGCTAAAACTCTCACTCTCCTGCTGATTGTCCTGATCTTTTGGGCCCTCGCCGTCTTGGTGAATGTCGCCTACCAAGCCTCGAATGGCTTCTTCCACTTCGAGCTGGGCTTACACCTTGTGGATTCTTTCCTCATCAAGGCTCCCTATTACCTCTTCATGGCAATTTTAGCGATGAGTCTGCAGAGCCTCATCCGGCACCGTTATTTAGCGATGGGGATCTTTTTACTGATTTATGTGCTCCCCGTCTTACTTGATGGCCTCGGCTTTTATCATCCGCTATTCCGCTACGGGCAATCCAACTTCTTCTGGTATTCCCTGATGGATGGTTATGGCCATTTCCTCAAAGGTCATTACTGGTTCTTATTTTATTGGTCCCTGGGTGCTCTTCTCCTCTGGACCCTCGCTTCCGCGACACTGGTGC
Source organism: Verrucomicrobiales bacterium (assembly GCA_002729295.1). Classification (GTDB taxonomy): domain Bacteria; phylum Verrucomicrobiota; class Verrucomicrobiia; order Verrucomicrobiales; family Akkermansiaceae; genus SW10. The sequence continues at coordinate 3,053 of PBTU01000102.1, forward strand.
GAGGCACCCAAGCAAGAGCTCGTTTCACACTCCTCCGGGAGCGCTTCGGCTCAACTCGGGGAATGGTCACACTTTTAACTCTGACGATCCTTTTCATTGGGACTGGCTGGAGCATCTGGCATCAAACCTCTCAACAAAACCAATGGCCCTTGGTCTCAGATGACGCAGTCAAAGCAAACATCGAAAAAACACTAGGCCCTACTTGGAAAGACAAACCTCAGCCGAGAGTGGTTCGGATGAATTACGAGGTAGATATTTTCCCCGAAGAACGTCGCTTCCAGCTCTCTGGCAAGTATACGCTCCACAATCCTTTCGACACTCCGATCACCGAGATCCTCCTCCTTACGGAGCCAGGTCTGGAGCTATCCAAGGTCGCTTTTCCAGAATTAGGCGGGACCCTCATTGAAAAAAATGCCGCTCTCTGCAGTGAGCACTGGAGGCTTAACTCACCTCTTGAGCCAGGTGCGCGGAAGACGATGTCTTTTGCTACATCGTGGGCTCCTAAACCAGGATTCCGCGCGCGCGCCCAGAATGACTCTATTAATGACGTCGGTCCCACTGAAATCCTAGGAAATGGCACCTCAGTCCTAAATCTCCAACTGATGCCAGCAATAGGGTTCACCGACCGATTTGAGCATAAGCCGAGCTGGAAACGTCGCAAATATGGTCTAAGCGAAGATTGGACACCTCCTGATCCCGCCTTTGGCCTCACTCAAGCCCTTGACACCCTCCACCTTGGCTGGGTAGACCAGATTAACGCCAAGATCTCGACAAGCGCAGACCAATATCCTCTGCATATCGGCACAATCATCAATGACACGACCGAAAACGGACGTCGCACGATTCAGTATCAGCACAGTCGCCCTTCCAGAGGATGGAGTGAAATCCTCTCCGGCCGCTACAAGACTTTAGATGTTGAGACCAAAGAAGGGATCGTTCCCATGACTTTTTACTATGATCCTCGTTATGCCTACACGCTCGACCGTATGGGTGAGGAGTTTAACAATGCCCTCAATTATTTCACCTCCGCATACGGAGAGCCGCCATTTGACCACTTCCGACTGGCGCAGCAGTCACTCCACTTTGACGGACTGGGAAACAGAGGTGGCTTAGGCTTTGCTACCGAGATTCTCGGTTGGAAATCTGATCTCAAGCGGAGCAAGGGAGACGATATCTCTAAAATGGCAGCTCACATGATGGGGATGAGCTGGTTTGGTGATCAGATTATTCCCGCAAACATCGCCGGAGCTAAAGTCATCCATGCAGGGCTCCCCTACTGGTCCGCGGGCCTCTACCTTCATCAAAGGCGTGAGGCTCATCGCTCCCGCGAACTCCGTCGCCAAGAGATGGGCGAACTATTCCGGAAGCGCGGCAAGTTGGCAGACGTGGAATCTCCATTTATTGAGGAGCACAAAGATTCGGGGATTCTCAGAACGAAAGGACTAATCTTGCTGACCAATCTCGCAGAACTGACGGGTAGCAAATGCATCGAAGCCTCCTTCCGCCAATTTCTGGAACAGTATCGCTACCACCCCGCCCCTTACCCAACGGCAGAAAATTACCTCAGTATCCTTGAAAAGATCGTTCCAAGCGAATTCCATCAGCTCATTGACGACACCTTTCGCCATATCACGCGCTGGGATCTCCGGGTGATCTCCGCAACTGTCACACCTCTCACAACTGGCGAATGGCAGACCACCTTAGAAATCGAAGCACGGAAATATCGCAGTCGGGACCTTGGATCGGAAGAAGAAGTTGAGCTGAACACTCCTCTTTTCCTTTCAGTCTCTCAGCACCAAAACTCAACACCAGGCGAAGAAACAAGCATACTGATCGAGCCCCCATCTGGCCGCAGTATTCATCAGTTCACGACCTCACAAAAACCGAAGTGGGCTACGATTGACCCAGATTTCCTGCTTCCTGACCCCATCTTACGAGATCAGACGATGCCGGTCACCACCTCCGAATAAAAATTTCTCCATCTAACCCGGCGAAATTGGTTTCGCGACCGCTAAATTGAAGTTTGCTTTTCCCCAGCGCTGTGGCAACAAAGCGTTGAGAATAAATCTCAATAAGCAAATACAGACGCATGGAACAAGACATCACCTACCTAGTCGTCATCAGCGAAGAAGGACGATACTCAATCTGGCCCGATTATAAAAAAATCCCGTGGGGCTGGAAAGCTGAAGGGAAAAGTGGGGCCAAGCAAGAGTGCCTCGATCACATTGCTGAGGTCTGGACCGATATGCGTCCTCTTAGCCTGCAACGAAAAATGGAATCTCAGTGAGACTCCACACTCTTCTTTTGAGTGAGCGACTCCCTTAAATTATTAGTCCCTTGGCAGCTGCCACCTCTCAGTGAGTCCTCGCTGACTCATCAGGATCGGGATTTCCTAGAGGAAGCTCTTTCGGAATTTCGCTCTATCCTTTGTCAGAGTGTCAAGACCGGTGACCGACTGATCCGCTTGGAGGCCTTCCTCGCGCAATTTCCGGCTTTCGATTATGACGTCACGAGAAACTGTGAGCAAAGCCTCCTCTCTGACCGTAGCCTGGAGGTTTATGATAATTATTTCGAGATCGATCACATCGAAACCCCTCAACCACCTCTTGCTATCTTGGCCAGCATTGCTCACTGCGCCCTCGCCTTCTCTCAGTTGCAAGTAAGTGATTCTGACTCCATCAAGCCCGAAGACATCGAGACGCAAGAAACCGGATTTCGAGCCTATCTTGACCTCTTCGAGCGCATCTATCTCAGCCACTCATGAACTCGCCAGCCCTGACCACCTGGAAGCGCTTCCACTGGCTGTTCTTCATGAACACCCAGGCACTCCTTGTGTGCTTCCGGCAAATTGAAATCCTGCTGAATAAAGGCGATCATGAAGCTCTCCGACAAGAATTACAGACATCTGCCAAACTCCTAAGAGCATCTGGCGCCTCGATGATAATGGCCGGAAGCTTCTCCCGCGATGACTACGAAACAATGGTCAGGCCGAGTATGTCCGCGCCCAACATCGCCGGAGATGACTTCAGCGGTCTCATGTCATGGGATCATGCTGCTTTAATCCAATCTTGGCGTGGACTCAGCCCCTCACTGAAAAGTCTTTCTCCTGAACTCCGCTCCGAGCACGAAGGACTCCTCGATGCCTACCACTACCTAGCAAAATCCCATCGTGAAGTTTGCGCCCGTTTTGGAGGCGATGAAGGGGGAAGTCTCCGCACTAAAAAAAGCGTGGCAGTGAACATCCTCGACCAATTTGAAAAGCGCCGGAGTAATCACCTTTCTCCTGCACCCAATGGTGGCTGCCCGATGAATCACTGATGAAACGTGCCCTTCCAGACCATATTCAGGACCTATACCCCCTGACTCCTACTCAGCAGGGCATGCTTTTTCATAGCATCGCGGAACCGAATCACGGCGTTTACATCATCCAAGTCAGCTTCACCCTTCGCGGGAAACTGGACCAAAAAATACTCTCAGAAGCTTGGCAGGAGCTGATACAGCGCCACGATGTTTTAAGAACCGCCTTTGTCTGGGAAAAAGTTGAGACTCCCATGCAGGTCGTCGGTAAAAAGGCCACCTTCCCTTTTGAGCACCATTACTGGGAAGAAGATTATCGTGAGGCGGGATCGCCAGCTGATCTCAGCGAGTGGCCACAGTATCAAGATTGGCTCAAAGAAGACCGCGAACGAGATTTCGCCCTCAGTAAAGCACCACTGATGCGCTTCGGCCTCTTCTCGCTGGGAGACGAACACTCCCATCTGGTCTGGACCTATCATCATCTTATCCTCGATGGTTGGTCTCTGCCCATTCTGCTGGGCGAATGGATGCTCATTTATCGCGGCCTTAAACAAAAAAAGATCCCGCAAGACCTCCTTCCTCCAGCCCCTCATTTTAAGGACTACGTTCAGTGGCTGCACAGGAAAGACGGCGACGCTAGCCGCCTCTACTGGAAGGAATATCTATCCGGGCTTACCGAAGCGACATCGCTCGGACTCCCGGAACGAGAAGCTGGGAAGGGCAGCGCGAAACAGACCCTCACGCTCGATCCTTCTCTCACCGCCTCACTCAAGACTCTCGCCCAGCAAGAACGCCTCACCCTGAGCACTTTAGTTCAGGGAGCTTGGGCGATCTTACTATCACGCTATGGAGACCAAGATGATGTCCTCTTTGGCCTAGCGCGCTCCGGTCGTCCCGCGATACTCGCTGATGTTGAGCGCTGCGTTGGGCTCTTTATCAACACCGCGCCTCTCCGGGTCTCGCTCCCCCCAAGAGCCACCACCTTTAATTGGCTGCGTGAC
>PBTU01000103.1 GCA_002729295.1 Verrucomicrobiales bacterium
AAAGTGGCGGCAGGTCAAGTGATTGATAAGCCAGTTCATATTATTGATCTGTATCCGACCTTCATGGAAATCGCTGGTGGCGATGCCGGCTCACACCATTTGGACGGGGCCAGTATCCTGCCCCTCATGGATGGGCGTGGTGGCTTTGATCGCGATGCGATTTATATGCATACCCCGCTCTATATCCCGCATTATAATAAAACTCCGAGCAGCCTGATTCGCACTGATGACTATAAACTGATTTATTTCCACGGCGATTACCTGCACGAGAGTGATTATAAAACAGTGATCCCTGGTGAGCGTTATGAGCTGTATCGAATTAATGAGGACATTTCCGAGCAAGAAAATCTGGCTGATGCGATGCCTGAAAAGACCGCAGACCTGAAAGCTAAGCTACATGCCTGGCTTGAGGAAAGCGGCGCGCAAATGCCTGTGATCAATCCGGATTTTGATCTGGATAACTGGCAATTTAAAACCTCTAGTCGGGTTGATTATCAGGGCAATGTCATCCCAAAGGATATCTTCAAGGCGCAAAAGAAAAAGAAGTGAGCAAGCATCAGAAGCCAACCCCCTTTCTCCCCCATGAGTTCCGCCAATCTCCGGTTTCCGGGACCTTCCCGCCAGAAGCAAATTCCTCGCAGTTATCGTTTTTCGAAACACTAAAAGATGCCTACTTTAAATCCGCTAATGATCGATTTGGTTTGATGGATACATCCAAGGTTTTCACGGTTTTATTTTTACTGCCCTTGGGGATTTCATCGGCATTGTCTTTAGGTAAAAACGTCCGAAGGCGCTTCTTGGCGGCCGTTACTTTCTCAGATCGAATATTTGCCAGATTTGTCCACTCCATAGGATCGTTCTCTAAATCATAGAGTTCCTCTACGTTATCACCGTAAGTGATGTAATGCCATTTTTCAGAAATGACAGAGTGGTTTCTTTTACCTTGGGTAGTAATAGTCGGATGCCACCGTAGCTCAGGATTTTCCAGCAAAGGTTTGATCGATTTCCCATCTAGCTTTTTCGCAGGAAGATCACACAAATCGATCAATGTCGGATAGAGATCGATCAGGTTTACATTACGGTCGCAGTCCTGCTGTTCACTCATCCCGGGCAGATGCACAATAAAGGGCAACTGGGTTGACTCCCTCCAAAGGGACGCTTTGCGAAACTTCATTTTTTCCCCGAGGTGCCAACCATGGTCACCCCAAAGCACAACAATGGTATTATCCGCATATTTGCTCTGAGCCAAGGAATCCAAAATGACTCCTACGCATTCGTCGGCATAGGTGATGGAAGCCATGTAAGCCCTCACCGCCTCCTTGTGCACACCATATTCTTGGCACCAAAGGAAATCCACATGAGGTTTAAATTTCTTCTTTCCTTTTGCGTCTACGATATCCTCGAGATCATTCATCTTGTATTCAGGAACAACTACAGAGTCCAAATCATACATGTCGAAATACTCTTGTGGTACCACAAAAGGCAAATGCGGCCTGGAAATCCCCGCTGACATGAAGAATGGCTCCTCGTAATCTTCCTTGAGCTTCCTCTCGAACCACTTCGCTGTTTTATAGTCCTTGGTCTCTTCTTTACCTCCCTTTGTGGGGCCAAACTCAAAGGGTGAGCCACTGGCAGAAGTATACTTCGGATTATCAATTTTCTTTCCATTGATGATCCCCTTGTTCCGGGAGAAGAATTTACCTTCGTCAACCCTGCCACCCCCTTTGGCGTTATGCCAAACATCATAGGCCCAGTGACCATGATCGAATCCATTTTTAGTCGTGTGTTTGTGAAAGATCTTCCCACTGGAAATAGTGAGATAACCATGCTTCGAGAAATACTCCGGCATCGTCGCGTGGGTCTGTACGATTTGGGAATCTAACATATTGTTTGCGTTGCCATAAATCCCTGTCGTTGCCGGCATAAAACCAGACAGCAAAGCCGAGCGCGAGGAGCCACACACGGGTCCCGGACAACTGGTATTTCGAAAGACCATCGATTTCTGCGCCAACGCATCGATGTTCGGCGTCTTGCACTGCGGATGACCCCGATACACCCCAACCCAGTCGTTGAGATCATCGACTGAAATCATGAGAATATTGGGCTTGGGCTGCTTAGCAAATAAAGAGCTTGTCGCTAGCAGCGACAGTGAGATTAGCAAATGAAGTTTCATAAATGGAATCTACGGATAATGGATAGAACGTTGTTGATAGGAAATTCAATTGTTCAGATTTGATTGAGAGAGGAAGCTGAAGATTGATTCCGCTCTTTCAATCTAGAATATCATATCCTACTGCTTTTTAGTAAATTAAGTAAATTCTGTAGCCACTTTAGAAGAGACAGAATATTTTAACTGCCTCAAGACCGCCTTAAAGGATCGAAATAGCGTCCATTCCAATTTTTCAATCTATCCTTCAGGGGGGACACGGTTGCTGGAAGCATCGTTATGCGTTCATCGCCAAAAACGGCCTCATGGACCCGCTTTACACTTGGTCCGACTTACTCAAAGATTACCCCCACTCATGGATACCAGAGAACGCTTTGTCGAAGATTGTAACATCCACTCCTTTGTTAGCATTCCCCTGATAGTTTGCTAGCTGCTCCCTGTTCCTTTGGCCGAGCTTTTCTACGTCTCGGACGACGCCAGTTCAGACTGCGTTAACTAGATGAGGTCCCCTCGTCACCTTCGCAGCCGGCTGCGCAGTCAGCCTGGCTACCGGCGGAAACCGCAAGAACATCGACGGTCTCCCATATTGGGCGACGACTCCTAAAAGGCCCCTGCGTCAGGAACCAACGAAAAACTGCTACCACAAAAGATCTTGGCAATGGGGGGCGGGTAGGTACGGTCAGACCGAAGCAAATTCCTAGCAGTAAATTCTTCGTCATTCTACAAATTATGAAAACACATGTCAGCACACGGATAAGCTGTGTGGCCTTAATTAGCCTGACTGCCGCTTGGTTGGAAGCTGAACCCCCAGTCTGGTCGGCGAAGCCGGATCGAGAAATCACCATCAGCATGATTCCCGCAAAGATGGCATATGACACGACACTGCTTCGTGTCCAACCAGGTGCAAAGGTTAAGCTGAATCTTAAAAATCCAGATGACCTCGAACACAATCTCGTTCTCATAAAGAATGACCCCGAGGATCCGCAGGGTGAACGATTTGCCGCACGATGCATCGAGCTTGGGGCCCAGGGCCCCAAGCTGGCGTGGACTCCCGACAGCCCAAGGGTTTTGGCAAAATCCGGAATGGTAGGTCCGAAAAAAGAGCGCGAGATGTTCTTCGAGGCGCCGAGCGAGCCCGGTGATTACCCATACCTGTGCACCTTCCCGGGGCACTCGAAGTTAATGCGAGGGGTTCTCAAAGTCGGGAGCAACGATCCCATATTCAGCAACCTTTCATACAAAGTGTATGCGGGAGAGTTCAGAAAGATCCCCGACTTCGGGAAGCTAACTCCAATAAAGACAGGCAATGCCGAATGGATAGACGTAAGGACACTTATTGGCGGCGAGGACGGTCGGGCAATCCTCTGGGAGGGCACCTTTGAGGTCAGGACAGGAGGTGAGTGGCAGTTCTATCTTGGATCAGATGATGGCGCGGAACTCGTCATAGACGGCAAAGGCGTAGCCAGAAACGGTGGGAACTATTTTTTTCAGGTAAGAAAGGCGAAAGTGAGATTGGAACCAGGCGTCCACACAATGCGCCTTAGCTATTTTGAAGGCGGAGGACCTGAAGCCTTATCTTTGGTCGCCGACCTCGAAGGGGTCGAGGACATGATCTTTACTCCCGATATTACGGCGAAGACTGGCGCTCGGAGGTCTTGGGCAGGACCAAAGATTGTCAAACTGCGAAATCCCGATGAGGCCATGGTGTTTAGAACATTTCTCCGGGGGCGCTCATCGAGATCGATCGCAGTCGCATATCCGGGCAAGGTGAACATCAACTGGAGCGCAGACTCAATGAATCTGGATCAGCTTTGGCGCGGAGACTTTGTTAATGCCGCGTCCAACTGGAATACCCGTGGCGGAGGCAGCCACATTGCCGGTCAGGATACAGTCACCCCTACCGGCGGGATGGCACTGCAGGTGCTGGACAGCATCGCGGATCCTTGGATCGACTATTCGGTCGGTAGCTCGCGCTACGAGAAAGACAAGGGCCCGGAGGAGTCCACGGCTCTCATTAGCTATGGAATTCCCCATCCAGACTATGGGTTCAAGGGCTATGACCTGGATGCCAATCGCTTTCCCACCTTCTGCTATACCTTCAAAGGAGTCGAGGTCGAAGACCACTATAGCCCAACGACCATAGACGGAATCGAGGCTCTAAAGAGAACTCTGGTGATCCGCGGAGGCCTACCCCCAAACACCTATCTCCTTGCTGGGGTAAAGGGTGATTTTTCCGAGCTCCCAGACGGGTCCTACAAAATTAATGAACTCATGGCATTGAAGGTTGAAGGAGCTACCCCCGTAGTTCGCAGTTCCGAGGCGCAGATGGTCAAACCACCTGCAAGGAAAACCGAACCCGTTAAGGAAAAGCGTAAGGAACTGCTTGTCCCCGTGAAGGGGGATCAAACAATTATGATTACCTACCGGTGGATGACGGCCGGGCAATTGGACAAATAAAAAACGACAGGCGATGATAACCAAAAGAATTGTATTCCTGAGTTCCCTCTGGGCGGGCTTGGCGACGGCGCAGCAAGCAAAAGAGTCCGATTACTACAAGGTGACCACCTTTGAGATTCCCAAAGGCGAGGTTGTCGAGGCCACGGGCTTTGCTGTCATGGACGACGGCAAGGTGGCTGTTTCTTCGAGACGGGGTCAAATCTGGACGATTGATAACGCTGATCACTACCCGGACAAACCCGCCAAGTGGAACCTTTTCGCCGAATACCTTCATGAGCCACTGGGAATCGCCTTTCTGGATGGATGGCTTTACGCAACTCAGCGACCAGAGGTAACCCGGATGAAGGACATCGATGGCGACGGCAGAGCTGACAAATATGAGACTGTGTCAGATGACTGGGGAATGAGTGGAGATTATCATGAATTCACGTTTGGTTCCCGTTTCGATCCGGACGGAAATATCTGGACGGTTCATTGTCTCACCGGCTCCTACACCAGCGAGGCGCTCTACCGCGGGTGGGCCATCAAGGTTAACAAGGACGGCACCGCAGTGCCGGCTGCTTGTGGTGTCCGCTCTCCGGGTGGAATCGGAGTCAATCTGCAAGGGGATGCGTTTTACACCGATAATCAAGGGACATGGAATGGATCCAGCTCGCTCAAGTGGGTTAAGCCCGGTTCTTTTTTGGGTAACCCTAACGGGAATCACCACTTTAAACATACCGGCAATGTGATGGGCGAAAGACCACCGGAACCAAATTACAGTGGCGATGGAAGAGTAATGGAAGCAAGGAAGCAGATCCCCACCTACGTCCCACCGGCGGTCGTTCTGCCCCACGGTAAGGTCGGACAGTCGCCAACGGCGGTCGAACCCGATTCAAGCGAGGGGAAATTCGGTCCTTTTGCCGGGCAGATGTTCGTCGCCGAGCAGACCTACGGACAAGTCCAGCGGGTCTTTCTGGAAAAGGTCAATGGGATGTATCAAGGGGCTGCATTTCACTTTCTGAGGGGCTTCAGCTCGGGAAATATCGGTCTGATGATTACCCCGGAAGGCAAGATGTATACCGGTGGGAGCAATCGGGGCTGGGGCTCCTGGGGGACCAAGCTCGACAGCGTGGAACGGATCGACTGGACCGGCAAAATGCCGTTCGAGATTCACCAAATGCGCGCGCGCTCAGACGGCTTCGAGCTCACCTTTACCCGCCCAATCAATCCTGCTTCAGCAAAGCCTTCCTCATTTTCATGTTCGGCATATACCTATCGCTACTCAAAAGGGTATGGCAGCCCAGAACTGGAGAACATCGAACCCGAGATCGAGGTCGCTTCCGTGGCGGCCGATGGCTTGAGTATTCGAATTAAGCTCACGCCGCTCACTAAAGGGCATGTTCATGAGTTGGCGGCACCTGGCCTCAGGAGCGCAGAGGGCCTACCCTTGTTGCATAATACCGCTTATTACACCTTGAACGAAATTCCAGAGTAGATTGATTCAGATCACTCCGCGCACGATCCCAGTCGCTGAGTCATCACCCCCTTTCTCCCCCATCCTCTCCGCCTCCAAATGCGTCTCGAAAGACCTCCCAACAAAAGCAAATTCTTAAAAGTGAGGAGGACGCTGAGGAACTCGCGAGATTGTATAGAGAGGTGGCTCCTTTAGCAAAGGTAGGATAAATTGATAAAATTGAGTCCTTCAATCCGGAACTGATGAAGAATGAAACGTAAGTTCCCTCTCAACACTATAAAGTGCATCGGGATTAGTTGACTCCGTGGTCGAAAAGGTCTCGCGGTAGCGCCTTTTTACTCTCGCGGTTTTTTGTTTTTTAAAGCACCATCGGAAGGGTGAACGCCATTAGAGACATTGCGATGGTCACCATCGTTTGCACGATGTTCTCGAGTGTTGAAGGAAGAACGATCGCCTTTCCCGGAGCCGAGGGATATGGTCGATTTGCTCAGGGCGGTCGAGGAGGCGATGTATACATTGTCACAAATCTGAAAGATGACGGTGAAGGTTCACTGCGGCGTGGAATTGAAAGTCAAAGGGGGCCAAGAACTATTGTGTTCGCTCTATCCGGTACGATTCCCCTGAAGTCTGAACTGAAAATAAAAGAATCCTATCTCACGATTGCCGGACAAACGTCCCCTGGTGACGGTATCTGCCTTAAAGATTACGGGCTCAAAATATCAGAGGTGAATAATATCATCATAAGGTATATCCGAATCAGAATGGGTGATCAGAATAAAGGGTCTTCCAGTGGTGCGGATTGCATTACGAGCACGAAGATTTCAGACGTGATTTTTGACCATCTTTCCGTGGGATGGGGCATTGATGCGATTCATGATAATCGGGAAGGAGGTCACTTCACCCTCCAATGGTCTATCTATGGAGAAACGCTGCATGACTCGATCCATTACGAAGGCGTTCCCCATTCCAAGCTAGGCTCGATGAGGGAGACGACAAAAAACATCAGCCTTCATCATAATCTGCTTCACTCTACCCACGCGAGGAACCCCAGCATGGGAGCAGGTGATGCCACGCCTGAAGGTGTTGTCATCGACTTTCGAAACAATCTCATCTACAACGCCGGGGGCACGACTAATCTTGGGGCCCGACTGAATGTCATTAACAACTTCTACGGAAAGGGACCCGACACAAAAACAACTTCTCTTCCTTTGAGGATCAAAGCAAAGGAGGACAAGGGGCCGGCTCCGACCGGGTTCATTTCAGGCAATGTGTTTAATTGGAATCAGGGATGGACTGAAAACAACTATTCCGCCATTCAATACAAGCAGGAAAGCGGTAGCAAATATTTGAGTTCAAGCCAGAAAGAATGGGAGCTACCGGGAGAGTTGGTCTTCGGGAAAGACAAACCGTCGACTCACAGCGCCGAAGGGGCCAGAGATTTGGTTTTGCAGCATGCTGGCGCCTCCAAAAGTCGGGATGCCTGTGATGATCGAATTATTGAGGAAGTGCGAACGGGAACCGGGAAAATTCCTAACTCGCAGGATGAGGTGGGTGGATGGCCGAAATTGAAGTCTCTGCCTGCTCCTGCCGATGCCGACCGAGACGGGATGGCAGATGAGTGGGAAATCGCCAACGGACTTAATCCTTCGGAGGCCGGCGATCGCAACGGGGATCGCAACGCCGATGGCTACACCAATTTGGAAGAATACATGAATAGCCTCGTGGAAAAAGACTGATTACATTTCTTTCGATAGCAGAATGAATATCGCCGCTAACTGCATGGAAAACTGTGTTCAACCGTTGGCCGGTGTGTTTCAGTGCATGCTCTCTTTGGCTCACCAACCTAGGGCTCCCGAACTCGTCGCAAATGAGTTAGTCTTGATGCCGATCTCCTGGAGCATGCGGACGTAGAGATTGCTCAGCGGCGTATTGTCCTGCTAATTATGAGCGTAGTAGCCGCCGTGATTAAGACCGCCGCCGGCCAAAAGGATAAGATTGTTGCGTGGGTCGTAGGACGCCGCGTTTCCGAGCTTGGCAGCGCTGGGCAACTCAAGCGACCGCTCCTCTACTGTCGGAAAAATTCAAGAGGAAGGTTCCTTAGGGCCCACCACCTCGACTCGGCGGTTTGTAAACTCGGCGCCGTACCTATCAACCTCCTTTCCCCCCATGGGTGCCGCCAATGCCCCGTTTCCTCGATCTTCCCGCCAAAAGCAAATTCCTAGCAGTCAGTTACAACGTAGTCGTTCGTCTCACTTCCGAGCGCATCCGCCCAGTTCCCAAGCCTTCAGACCTCCGGCCCTGACCGCGGGCAGGAACAGTTCGACTACTCTTCCGCTTCTCCCTCTACGACCCGGAAAAGTTTTGTTTCTCTATCTATGCGAGTGGAAAAAGTGAAGGTTCCTTCCGGTCCCGCATATTCGCTCCCCTCGGCGCTCTCCGAGCGCACTGTGACCCAGGACTCCCCGTCGTCGCTGCATTGCACTCTGTAGGGAACTCCACGCTCTCCATTTACCACGAAGCCGAAACGAGAAGAGTCTCCACTCAACTCTGTCAGCTCTGGCACGATCGGCTCTCCTGAGGTCACAAGGTCCATATTTGTAAACGTAGCAACCCCACTCGTTCCGATTCCATATTGCTCACCCACATTCCGTCCATCGACAGCCACATACGCCAGACTAAGCTGCAAGGTCCGGCCTGGCGGAAGAGTGCCGGCTGGAATTACAACAGAGCTTCTGGAAGCAGATATTGTTCCTCCCAGCACTGACCCCTCCTGCCCGGGCAGGGGAGAAAATGCGAGGGAGCGATCATATTGGTTATCAATGACGACCACGTAGAAGTCGTCAGGACCAGCACCTGTGACGGGCTCCCATCTCAGCGTAAAGTCAGCAGACGCATCAACAGCCTGCGCTTCAAGGGGATTGGAAACCACAGGCGCACTTGGAAAGGAGCTTGATGGGGGCGCCAGTGTCACCGATGAATCAGAAAGGCTGCCCGGCTCACGAAAAGCGAACCCATAGCTGCCAGAGGGAGGGAAGAATGCTGCCTGATCGCTTTCCTCGATATAGTAGGCTGTCCCCTCCAATCGCTCGTCCCTTCGTTCTCCATCCATCTCCACCACATCCCCACCAACAATGACAGCCGCGCTCGAAAGGCTGTTGTAGGAACTCATCCCCACCCCGGCAAAAGTCCGAAAGTCCTCCCGAGAGGTAACTGTGGCGCCCTCCTGACGGAAGTAGCGGGACCGAATAAGGTAATACCACTGAGCAGATCCTGTAAGTTCGTTGGCCGTGTCAGCTGTAGTGAAGGCACCGCTTCTGGTCGGCAGAGCATTCCCTGCGAGGTCTGCGAGCTCGAAACCCGGAATTCCCTCGTCCCCCAGTAGATTCAATCCCCAGCCAAAGGTAGTTCCCAGAGGAAGGCCTCCATCGATGATGCAGAAGAGACGCCGTGAATCGTCGGACCATAGGTAGGATACATCCGAAGGGGTAATTCCTCCCTCCCATTGAATGGCCGCCTCGAGATTCACACTTGTTTTCATCGGCT
>PBTU01000104.1 GCA_002729295.1 Verrucomicrobiales bacterium
CATCACGGCCACCCTCGAATCAACTCCTGGGCGAAAGACCTCGCCCTCATGAAACCCTACCTTCATTGCCTCAACATCAACGGCATGAAAGAAGGCGCGGAATTCAAAATTCTTCCCCTCGGCCAGGGCGAACACGAAACCACCATGCTCCAAACGCTCACCGACAGCGGCTACTCCGGCCCGATCGGCATCCTCGACCATCGCAACGACACCGACTCAAAAATCGCCCTCAAGGCGAATCTCGACGGCCTGAAAATCCTCAAAAATCAGCTGAAGCTTAAATAACACCGCCATTCGTAAAGGAAGCACATCCCTTGCTAATGGAGTTCACCCTTGAAAAATCAGGCGATAAAGAAGACTGCCTCCTTGGGTATATTTGTCCTATTCCACATCATGATTCCTCGATTACTGACACTCGCGACCGTCCTGCTGTTTTGCCAAGGTTCCGCTCTCTCCCAAGAGCTCGGCAAGAAACAACCCTTTCGGGGCAAACTCACTGATCCTCAACTTCAGGGATACCAAATCGCAGCCTGGCCTCTGGTGAAGCATGCCACAAGCTTCGAGATTGATGAGAAGGGTCGCTTCTTCTCCATCGAATCGGATCGGCTGAACGGCGGGGGAATCCTCGACATTCGGGGTGAAGGCACACTGACAGCGGGAGATTTCCGCCTCCAGACCATTGAGGATCGCCGCAAACAGCTTCTTGCGGACAAGAAGTTTAAACCAAATTTTTTCACCTCCGTCTCCGAGCGCGTCGCCCGTCTGGAGGATGTGAACGGAGACGGGATTCCCGATAAGCGCACGGTGTATGCGGAAGGCATGAACGACATTCTCGACGGCGTGGCCTTTTCGGCTCTTGCAGTTGATGGGACCCTTTATCTCACCTGTATCCCCAACCTATGGAAGTTTGAGGATAAGAATGATGATGGAGTGGCGGACTCCCGCGAAAAGATGTTCACCGGATTTGGAGTGCGGACAAGTATGATGGGACACGACATGCATGGCATTATTCGTGGACCAGACGGAAAGCTCTACTGGAGTATTGGTGATCGTGGCTATAACGTTACCACCAAAGATGGTAAAAACTTCGCGGCCCCGAGCCGCGGAGCGATCTTCCGCAGCGATCCTGATGGCTCCAACTTCGAGGTAGTCCACCACGGATTGAGAAACCCGCAAGAGCTTGCCTTCGATCAATACGGCAACCTTTTCACTTTCGACAATACCGGCGACATTGGTGACGAGGCCCGTGTTGTCTACGCGTTGGAAGGAGCGGACTCCGGTTGGTATGAGGAACACCAGGCGGCGCACCAATACCGGTCACGGCTCGACTTTGCGGACATTGCTCTTCCGAAGTCAATCTGGGTTTCCGAGCAGATGTTTGCTCCGCGGAATGACGTCCAGCCAAAGTGGATTTTACCACCGGTGGCCAATCTCGGCAATGGCCCATCGGGGGTCGTCTACCTGACCGGTGAGTCACTTCCGGAAGATCTCCGCGACACTTTTCTGGTGTGCAATTACCGTGGCAGCTCTAAAACCTCCCAGCTCCTCTCAGTTCGGCCTCAATCAAACGGCGCTGGCTTTAAAGTGGATGGTGCCAAGGAGGTCATGAGCGGTGTCGCCAGTTCCGATGTGGACCTCGGATACGATGGTCGCATCTATGCCCTCGACTTCGGTGGTGGATGGACGAAGAACAAGAATGCCTCCATCCAGGCGATCGAGTCTCCCAAACATCTCGAAAACAAATCAGTCAAAGAGACCCAACAATATTTTTCCTACGGCTTCGGAAAAGCCAAGTCCGATCGCCTTGCAGAGCTTCTCAATCATCCGGATATGCGGGTTCGCCAACGGGCTCAGTTCGAGTTGGTCAAGCGTGGAGAGAAAGAAAAGCTCTCGACAGCTGCAAAGTCCGGCAAAGCAACGACGACACGTCTGCACGGAATTTGGGGTCTGGCACAGCTGGCTCGAAAAGAGACCTCTCTGGTATCGATATTGATTGACCTCACCAAGGACAAGGATGTCGAAGTCCGGGCCAACACCTGTCGCTCACTTGGAGATCTCAAGACCAAGGAAGCGGTGGCAGTGCTCCGCGAAAAACTCACGGATTCCTCGCTTCGCGTACGGAGCCTCTCGGCCATTGCCTTGAGTAAATGCGGAAGTCTCGCCGACGCGCCCGCGATCTGGAAACTCATCGAGGAAAACAAGGGTGAGGACCTCTGGATCCGTCATGCCGGCATCTCAGCCCTCAAGCATCTCAAGGACAACGCCGGTGCCGTCGCAAAGATGTCCTCCCCGAGTGAAGAAACGAGGCTCTGCGCAGTTGTTCTTTTGCGGAGGCTGGACGATCCGGCGGTAGCTGGCTTTGTCGGTGATGCGTCGAAGCAAGTTCAGATCGAGGCCATTCGTGCGGTCTACGATCGCCATCTGACGAGCGGCTTTCCTGCGCTCGCCCAGCTGACTGGAAAGGCCTCGGAGTTTGCCGATACCGTCCAGCGTCGCATCCTCTTCGCCAGCTTTTGGATGGGGCAGCCGAGAGATGCGGCCCGCGTAATGGAGATGGCTGGCGACTCCAAGGTCGACGGCAAAGTGCGCGAGACCGCATTGCGGGCCCTTTTGCGCTGGAACAATCCTCCCACCATGGACCCCGTCACTGCAATGTATCGTCCGGTTGAAAAACGCGATATCGAGCTACTGGCCGCCCTGACCGCACCGCTTCGCAAAGCGATGCAGAACGCGAAAGGAAAGGAACAAGCTCTCGCTCTTGAGCTCGCCAAGGCGGTGAATCTGCCGATGTCAACCGACGCTTTGGAAGCGCAGGTCTTTGATGAGTCATTAGAATCAGGAATTCGTGTCGCGGCCTTGAATACCGTGGCGGGTCAGAACAAGGGAAAGATCCCCGCGATCATCGAAAGGCTGAAAGGCACCAAGGACGGAGAAGTGCAGGCGGCCCGTCTTCGGCTCATGTTCGAGGCAAAGCTGCCCGGAAGAATCAAGACAGCAGAGGGATATCTCAAGACAGCGAACCTTCCTGTCGTTCGTGCTTCCCTGGCATTGCTGGCAACGGATGCCGGGGGAAAAGAAATTCTGACCAAGGTCTGGAGCAATCCGAGTTCCGTAATGAAGGAAGCAAGACTCGATGCCTATCTCGCTCTCGCCTCTTCAAACGATGCTGTTCACAAAAAGCTCGCGGCCGAATTTTCAGCCAATCCAGCCGAGCTACAGAAACTTTCCCTCCATGGTGGAGATGCTGCAACCGGGGCCATCGTCTTTCAAAACCAGGGAGCCTGTATGCAGTGCCATATGATCGGTGGGAAAGGTGGCGTGCAAGGACCGGCGCTCGACACCATCGGCAAGCGACTTTCAGGCGAAAAGATCCTCGAGTCTCTGGTGAGCCCCAGTGCGGAGATTGCCGAGGGATATGGCCTCTTCACCCTCACCACGAAGTCCGGAGAGGCGCTGGCAGGGCGACTTGGAAAAGAAACAGGGACCGAAGTTGAGTTGATCCTCCCTACTGGCGAAACAAAGAAGATCCCCAAAGGTCAAATCAAGGAGCGCGCCGGACCAAGCTCAGCGATGCCCCCAATGGCACTGGCTCTGCCACCCAAAGATCTCCGCAACCTGATCACTTACCTCGCTTCGCTAAAAACCGAAGCCAAGACCAAGGGGCACTGAGTCAACTTCAAGCTCTTCGAAACAGGTCACCGCATTAGCGCTTAAGTGGATCAACAGATTCACTTGTGTATCGCCACCAGCACCGACCCCAGCAAGGCCAGCACCGTCCCGATTACCTTCCTCATCGTAAATTTTTCTTTGAGGAAAATGTAAGCCAGTACGATAATAAAAACCGTCGAAAGCTGGTTGAAAATCGCAGCTCTTCCGGCAGGGAGATACTTAAATCCTCCGACCCAAAATAAGGTCGCCATAAAGGCCCCCAGAATCGCCATCGGAATCATTGTCTTCCAGGTATCGCGACGCCGAAATCCCAGAAACAAATGCGCCATCTTCTGACGTCTCGAAAACGCGACCCATAGCATCATCACGAGACTAGCGATCAAAAAGCGATACCCCGTTACCCAAACCACCGAGACCTCGCGGTAAACATCGCGCACCATCAAGATTCCAATTGCCATAATGACATGGGCTCCCGCCGCCAGCGCCACGCCGGACCAGAGATCCCGCGGCACCTTGATCTCATTCGTCATCGTGGCCCCGACAAACACTCCCGAGATCACTAGTGCTCCCCCGATCAATTCCCAAGGCCCGAGAACTTCTCCAAACATCACCAGTCCCACTAAAGCAATCGACGGGGCATAGGCACAATCCGCCAAAGCCTGCAAACTTGCCCCCAGCCGATTAAGCGCCGCCGCGATCATGGTGTCCGCCAGAGAAATCCCCAAAACCGCACTGGCCACCAGACGCAGATGATCGCCCACCTCAATTTCGGGCATCCAGTTCTCCCCCAATCCCAGAAGCAAAAGCGCAAGACACACCAGCGCGACACAGTTCTTGAAAAACGTCAACGGCAGCGGAGGAATCTGCAATCCCGAAACCCGCATCAAAATCACCGACACCGCCCAAAAAGCAGCCGAGCCCATCGCACAGGCATCTCCGATCGACATGCCGGGACGATGACCGGTTTCATCCCAATGGCAATGCCGGGTTCTACTTCTTTCGCACCCTCCCTGCCCGATGCTCCACGCGGACAATCAAGCCCCCAATGAAAAGCACTATGACATTGAAATAGACCCAGAGAAGCACCACCAAAAAGGACCCAATCAGTCCATACACACTGAAGCTTGAAGTCACCGAAATCGTGGTGAAAACCCGGCTCCCAAATTCCCACAATCCCGCCGCCACCAGACTCCCCGTAAAACACAACTTCCGGCTCACACTCTCCTTGGAAAGAAAACGATAGAGCAAGGTCAGAATGATCACGTTCACCACCGATCCAATCGCAAAGGAGGTGTATCGCGAGACTGACGGTAAGCTTGGAAAATACTCCGCACTCACCTCGCTCACGCCCCTCAAAATCAAGCCGCCCACAAACGTCACCACCACAAAGAAACACAGCCCAAGAATGATCAGGAAAGATCGCAGGCGACTCGAAAGTGCCAACTTCACCTTCGCCCAAAGCCCTTGATGCTTCGCCTTCTTCTTCACATCCCAGATCCGATAAAATCCTCGATCGATTTGCGTGAAGACCAGCGAAGCCGTGAGAAAAAACGCGACCGCGGCGATCGGACCATTAACCAAGGACCGATCCTGAACCTGCGAAAGAATCTCCGCCAAAGATTGCGCCACCTCCGGAGACATCTGCGTCGAAATCACCTCAAGAATCTCCTCCCGCGCATTCGCCCCCTTCTCCACAAAGCGAAAGAAATACCCCACTCCCGCCACCAGCACCATCATCAGCGGAAACAAAGAAAGCGCCGCATAAAAGGCCACCCCCGCTGCCAGCGAAGCACATTCGTAATGCCCCCAAGCATGCACCACCGCCGAGATCCGTTTCACCATGGACGGAGCCTAATGACATCAAGCGTTCCAACAAGCTTACTCCACTCGAGTCAACCGGATTTTTGGGAACTTGCTTTTTTGGGCACGACGAACGATTGCATCCTATCACTTGTATTTCGAAACCGTTTTACTTGTGATTTTTAAGCAAAATGCGATGGATCATTTCATAATAAGACAAACTCCCTCACTGGCCCGGGGACTCTCGAAATGAAATCCGCACCCTCACTCACCACCGATCCCATCTCATCGCTCATCTGGAGAATCGCTCTCCCGATGAGTATTGGGATGTTCTTCAACACCATGTTCAACGTGGTGGACACCTACTATGCCGGCAAGCTCGGCACCGAAGCGCTCGCCGCCCTCGCTCTCTCCTTCCCCGTCTTTTTCATCATCCTTTCTGTCGGCAGCGGCATCAGCCAAGGCACCACGGCTCTCCTGGCAAATTCCCTCGGCGAAGGGAACACCAACGACTGCCGACGCTACTTCACACAAGCCATCTTCTTTGTCATCATCGGCTCCCTCATCATGGCCGTTGCCGGATGGCTCACCTCCCCAATCATCTTCGAATCACTCGGAGCATCTGGAAGCTATCTCCAGACCTGCCTCGACTACATGAACGTCATCCTCGCCGGATCTGTTCTCATGCTTCTTCCCATCGTCCTGAACTCCGCCCTCTCTTCCCAAGGCAACACCATTCCCTACCGCAACTACCTCATCGCAGGATTCATTGCCAACTGTCTCCTCAACCCGCTCTTCATCCTCGGCTGGTGGGGACTCCCAAAAATGGGCGTAGCCGGACTTGCGCTCGCCACCCTCGTCGTCCACCTCGGCGGCATCATTTACCTTTGGGTCCATCTTCAGAAATCCGAGCTCTTTAAAAAAATCACTCCCCGGGAACTCGCCCCCGATTGGGCCGTCCTCAAAAAAATTGCGGGCCAGGCAGTCCCCGCCGGACTCAACATGCTCACCATCGCCATCGGGATGTTTGTCATCAATTGGTTTGTGCAGCACTTCGATAAGGAAGCCATCGCCGCCGCCGGAGTCGCCATGCGCGTTGAGCAAATCATCCTCATGCCTACCATCGGCCTCAACTTCGCCGCCCTCAGCATCATCGGCCAAAACCACGGAGCCAAACTCCCCCACCGCGTCCGCGAAGCCTGGATAACCAACATCAAATTCGGAGCAATCATCATGTTCGTCGGAGGCTTCGTCCTCTACTTTCTCCGCGAGCCCGGACTTCGTTTCTTCACCGACGACGAAGCGGTCATCGCCATCGGCTACGACTGCCTCTTTGTCTCCGCCGTGACCCTCGCAGCCTACCCCATTCTTTTCGTCACCGTCTTCGCCTTCCAGGGACTGAAGAAACCCATGATCGGTCTTTGGATTGGCCTCTACCGCCAACTCTTCGCGCCCATCCTCATCATCCACACCCTTACCTTCACCCTCGCCTGGGGACTCTGGGGAATCTGGTGGGGCATCTCCATCGTCACCTGGAGCGCCGCCCTCTTCATGCTCGCCCTCGGCTGGCGAAAGATAGGAAAAGAAGAAGGGCCTCCTCCAATTTTGCCTTAACCGCGATGATCCGTATTCTCATCCCCCTCTGCCAGGAAAGCTTGCCGCTCCCGGCTCGCCGGCTCAAAGCCAAGATCGTATTTCCCATTGGCATCATTCCCCAATCCCCCTAGCGTCTCACCACTCACTCATGATTGCCAAGCTCCTCACCCTCGCTCTCCTCTGCGCCTCCGCTCTCGCTGCCCAAAAACCCAACATCGTTCTCATCATCGCCGATGACATGAGCTGGGACGATAACGGCGCTTACGGCCATCCAAAAATCCACACCCCCAACATCGACGCCCTCGCCAAAGGCGGCATGCTTTTCGAACACGCCTACCTCACCGCCAACTCCTGCAGCCCGAGCCGTGCCAGTATCATCACGGGACGATACCCTCACAACACCGGCGCAGAGCAACTCCACTGGCCGCTCCCCAAAGAGTCCCTTACCTTCGTCGAACAACTCAAGGCCTCCGGCTACTACACCGCCGCCGCCGGAAAGTGGCATCTCGGCAAGGACGTTATCGACCGCTTCGATGACGTCTTCGAAGCCTCCACCGCCGGATTCATTCTCCCCACCGGAGCCGACAAAAAATCCGGCAAGATGATCGCCAAATCCCCCAGCGGTTGCGAAGACTGGCTCTCTACCTTGCAAAACCGCCCGAAGAAAAAACCCTTCTTCCTTTGGTTCGCCGCCCTTGACCCACACCGCGAATACGAGAAGGACGCCTTCCAGCCTCCGCACAAATCCGACTCGGTTCGCCTCCCTCCCTACGTCCCCGACACCCCCGAAGTCCGCGGTGACTACCAACTCTACTACGACGAAATCGGACGCCTCGACAATTACGTCGGCAAGGTCATGGCCGAACTTAAAAAGCAAGGCGTCGCCGACAACACCCTCGTCCTCTTCATCAGCGACAACGGACGCCCCTTCCCCGGCGACAAAACCACTCTTTACGACGGCGGCATCCGCACGCCTTGGATTGTCAACTGGCCCGCTCACATCAAGGCCGGTCAAAAGACCAAAAGCCTCGTCAGCTCCGTCGACATCGCCCCGACTTTCCTCAAACTCGCCGGCCTCACCCCGGGCAAGACCTACGAAGGGGTCGACTTCGCTCCCATCCTGAAGGATCCCACTGTCAACGCCCGCAACTACGCCTTCGCCGAAGACCACTGGCACGACTACGAAGACCACGGCCGCGCCATCGCCAACCAACGATGGAAACTCATCCGAAACAGCTACGTCGATCTGCAAAACACACCGTCCGCCGACGCCGGACGCAGCCCGACCTGGCAATCCATGCTCAAGCTCAAAGCCGACAACAAACTTAACGCGGCCCAGCTTCGTTGCTTCACCTCACCCCGCGCCGAGTTCGAACTCTACGACCTCAAAAACGATCCCTTCGAAACCAAAAACCTCGCCGGCTCCAAAGAGCATCAAGCGACTCTGCTCGAAATGCAAAATGCCCTCGCAGTTTGGTCCAAGAAGACTAACGACTACCTCCCCACCAAACGCACCCCCGACGAATTCCACCGCGTCACCGGCGCCCCGGA
Organism: Verrucomicrobiales bacterium; assembly: GCA_002729295.1. Classification (GTDB taxonomy): domain Bacteria; phylum Verrucomicrobiota; class Verrucomicrobiia; order Verrucomicrobiales; family Akkermansiaceae; genus SW10. Next base: position 8,617 of record PBTU01000104.1, read on the forward strand.
TCATTCGGTGAGAAAACGCCCCCGTCCCTCCAAAAAGGACATGTTCGACACCAACGGAAAATACTGATCATAAAAAATGCCGGGTGGCATGCTAACCCCGACTGCCGGAGCCTAACTCCGGCAATGCGCCTTCAACGGGAAGCCCGGAAAAGAAGGCCCTCTCTCCCGATTCCCTGCGCCAGCGAGCCAAAAAATCAGAGGAGGAAGCTCTTAAATGCTATCCTCTGAACGCAAGGTGCGGCAGGATAATTTTCAAACCCCTTTTCTCTCCCATGGGCTCCGTAACCCGGCTTTCCGCGACCCTCCCGCCAAAAGGAAATTCCTGGCAATCAGATTTGGGTGACAAAAAAACCGCCCCCTCGGAAGGGGACGGCTAATACACACCTCAAACAACATTGTGGTAGTCAATTGTTACCTCATTTTTGATTTGAGTGCTAATGAGTGGATTTCATGTTTTTGATTAATCGAGAATTGGTCACCCCGAAAAAAAACCGCCCCCTAACACTCATCAAGGGACGGCTCTTTTCCTATGAAACAACCTTTCGTTGTTGACCCGTGAATATAAACAGACTTTTTGATTTTGGGCTACTGATCAGAATTCATGATCTTGATTAGCCAAAAGCGCCGTTAAAATCGTTGCCCCTTTAATGCCCGTTTCCCTTGCATTTAGTTGCATCTGGAGGGCCCTAAGTGGGAATTCCACCCTCCAAGCACCCGAAGACAAAAAAACCTGTGAATTTCTGAGGCCTTCATTGGGAAAAGAAATACCGGCGATGGGAATCGAACCCATACTTCCTAGGAAACGCGATTTTGAATCGCGCGCGTCTACCAATTCCGCCACGCCGGCTGCTTTTCTCAAAGCGGGCGGAGTCTTTCTGCTCGAAACCATTCTGTCAAGCTACTGAATGACGAAGCGACTCGACAAATTCACTTTCCTGACAAACCTTGCCGCCATGAACATTACCGTCACCGGCCGATCGGGCCGTATGGGCCAATCTGTAATTGCCGCCATTGAGGCCGAAGCCGGCGCCTCAGTCCATTCCACCCATGATTCCGGAGAGGATCTCTCTGCTGCTCTCGCCGGATCCGAAGCAGTTATCGACTTCACCCTTCCCCTCCTCACCGACGAATTGGTCGAGAAGGCCCTCGCCTCACAGACCCCTCTCATCATCGGTACCACCGGGCACTCCGACGAACAACACGCTGCGATTCAGGAAGCTTCCAAAACCATCCCCATCGTCCACGCCTCCAATTTTTCCACCGGCGTGAATCTCCTCTTTCACCTCACCCGAAAAGCCGCAGCCATTCTCGGCAACGAAACCTTTGATATCGAAGTCACGGAAATGCACCACCGCCACAAAGTTGATGCCCCTTCCGGCACGGCCCGCACTCTTCTGGAAATCCTTAACGAAGAGACGCAGACCTCCTACGAAGAAGACATCGCGCACGGACGCGTCGGCCTCATCGGTGCCCGTCCTTCGAAAGAAATCGGAATGCATACTCTCCGCGGCGGAGACGTGGTCGGCGATCACACCGTGATGTTCGCCGCCGATGGCGAACGATTTGAACTCACCCACAAAGCTTCATCCCGCATGACATTCGCCTCCGGCGCGGTGAGAGCAGCCCTTTGGCTTCGCAATCAAAAGCCCGGTCTCTACGACATGCAGGACGTTCTTGGCTTGAAATAAAACAATCATGGCAATTCGCACCGGCATTTCACTGGGAAGCAATCTCGGCAACCGCCTCGCCAATTTGCGAGACGCAAGGGATATGCTTTTAGGACTCAACCCCACCGAAACCAGCTTCAAGCAATCCTCGATTTACCAAACCGACCCCGTCGGCTGTCCGTCTAATTCTCCGGATTTTTACAATGCCGTCATTGAGATTGACTACATCGGAACTCCTCACGATCTCCTCTCCTCGGTTCAGGGAATCGAATGGCATCTCGGTCGTATTCCTACCGCCGAGCGAAACGCCCCGCGTAAGATCGATCTCGATATCCTCTACTTTGGCGACACTATCATGGACGAAGACGTACTCACCCTTCCCCACCCCCGGCTAACGGACCGACGTTTTGTCCTTAAACCCCTCGCCGACATTTCTCCCCAGCTCATTCTCCCCGGAGATCTCTCCACGGTAGGCGAACACCTCCGGAAACTTGACACGGACGAACCCGAGCCTTCCTTGATCCAATCAATGTGGTAAGCCCACTTGCAACCATGACCGGCACTGGAAAAGCGGAGCGCCTCTGGGCAAAAAAGGGAATCGCCCCGATTTCCTCGCTGACAGCATACGATTACCCCACCGCCCGCCTTCTCGATGAAGCAGGCGTCGATATTCTCCTCGTCGGTGATTCCCTCGGCATGGTTGTGCTCGGATACCCCGACACGACCCACGTCACTCTCGACCAGATCATCCACCACACCGCCGCCGTCGCCCGTGGCACCAAAAACGCCCTCATCGTTTCCGATTTCCCTATCAACACCTATCGCACCGTCGAGGAAGCCCGTTCTAATGCTGCTAAACTCGTGGAAGCCGGAGCCCACTCCGTCAAACTAGAGGGCGGCCTGCGCCAAGCCGACAAAGTGAAAGCCATCGTCGACGACGGGATTCCCGTCATGGGCCATCTCGGCATGCTCCCCCAGCGGGTCAAGGAGGAGGGCGGCTATAAGAAGAAGGGAAAATCCGATCTCGAAATCGAAGCTCTGCTCGAGGGCGCTCTGGCGCTTCAGGAAGCGGGTTGCTTTAGCATCGTCCTCGAAAGCGTCATCCCGAACGCTTCTCGCCAGCTCACCGACCAACTCAACATCCCCACGATCGGGATTGGCTGTGGCGAGGGAAACTGCGATGGAGAAATTGCCGTCATCACCGACGTCACCGGGGCCTACCCGTGGTTCGTTCCTCCTTTTGCAACCCAGCGAGCAGATCTTGCCGGACAAACCACCGAAGCGGTGAAAGCCTACCTCGCCGCCATGAAAAATCGATGATCTCGGCCGAGAAAAAAGCCGCGCTGCAGGAGCGCATGGCTAAGCTCGAGATCCATGAGGACGACTTGCTCGAGAAATTCATCCGCGGCACCGGCAGCGGCGGACAGAAAATAAACAAGACCAGCTCCTGCGTTTATCTCCAGCATCTTCCGACCAGACTGGAGGTCAAATGCCAGCGTGACCGCTCGCGAGAAATGAACCGCTATCTCGCCCGAGTCGATATCTGCCAGCAACTCGAAAACATCCAACTCGGCCGTCGCTCCGAACGCCAGCAGGCCCGCGAAAAAATCCGGCGGCGGAAACGCCGCCAGGGGGCCCGGGCCCGCGCTCGCAACGTCGAAAAGAAGCGCCAACACGGACGTAAGAAAGAAAATCGTCGTCGACCGACAAGAAACGACTAATCCGCTAGCCAGCGAGTCGCGTTTGCGCTTCATTCCAACCATGCAAACTTACCTCGACCTTCTCACCGACGTTCTCGAGAATGGCGAAGAGCGTGGAGACCGAACCGGCACCGGTACTCTCAGTGTTTTTGGTCGTCAGGCGCGCTATGACCTCCGCAAAGGCTTCCCCTGCCTGACCACCAAGAAGTTGCATCTCCGCTCGATTATTCACGAGCTCCTCTGGTTTCTCAAAGGCGAGACCAACATCGGCTACCTTAAGGAGAACAAAGTCCGCATTTGGGACGAATGGGCCGACGAAAACGGCGACCTCGGCCCCGTCTACGGCCAACAATGGCGTTCGTGGGCCAAGGATAATGGCGAAACCGTCGATCAAATCGCGCAGCTCATCGACGGCCTGAAAAACAGCCCCACTTCCCGCCGCCACCTCGTCTCAGCTTGGAACGTCGGTAAGGTTGATGAAATGGCCCTGCCCCCCTGCCACCTCCTTTTTCAATTCTACGTTCACGATCCCGATTCCGAGCGCCCCGGCCTGAGCTGCCAGCTTTACCAACGCAGCGCCGACCTTTTCCTCGGTGTTCCTTTTAACATCGCCTCTTACGCCCTGCTCACTCTCATGATCGCACAAGTCTGTGGTTATGAGGCGCGAGATTTCGTCCACACCTTCGGCGACCTCCACCTGTATTCAAACCACCTCGATCAGGCCCGCGAGCAACTTGTCCGATCCCCAAATTCTCTCCCCACCATGAAGATCAATCCAGAAATCACGGGGATTGATGACTTTACGTTTGATGACTTCGAACTCGTGGATTACGAGGCCCACCCCCATATCAAAGCTGCCGTCGCTGTATGAAATTATCTGCCATTGTTGCCATGACTTCCGATCGCGTGATCGGGGCCAACGGAGACCTCCCCTGGCATCTCCCTGACGACTTGAAATTCTTCAAAAAACAAACCTTGGGACATCCCATCGTCATGGGTCGCAAGACATACGAATCCATCGGGCGCCCTCTTCCTAAACGTCAGAATATCATCCTGACTCACAACCCCGCTTACCATGCCGACGGCGCAGAAACGATCCACCACCCGAAGGAGCTCCGGGAGCTCCAATTAATCGACCGCCAAGTCTTCATCATCGGAGGAGCCGAAATCTACAAGTTCTTCATGCCCATCCTCGACGACATTTACGTCACCCACATCAACGAGGAATATCCCGGCGATACTTACTTTCCGGAATACGAAGACCACTTCCCAAAATCAGAACTGATCTGGGAGCAGGAAAACTTCACTATTCGACGTCACCACAAATAACCAACGAAACACACCATGGCTAATTCATTCGAACTCACCGGAACGCTCAAAGTTCTCGAAGACCTCCAAACCTTCGCCAGCGGATTCACCAAGCGTGAATTCGTCATCGAAATCCCCGACGGCAAATACCCTCAGATGGTCAAATTTGAGGTTGTCCGCGATAAGATCAACCAGCTTGACCAAGTCAGCATCGGCGACGAACTCAAGGTCACCTTCGACGTCCGTGGCAACGAATACAAGGGGCGCTACTACGTCAACCTCAACGCCTGGAAAATCGAAGGCGGCAGCGGAGCTGGTGGTGGTGGAAATGGCGGCAGCCAGGAAGATCCTCCTCCGGGAGCCTTTGACAACTCCTTCGACAACGAAGCAGAGCCCACCGACGACGACATTCCATTTTAGGAGTCCTAACAATTTTGAAAACCGCGCCAGGTCAGATGTTAGCGCGGGGTGGAGGGTAACGAAGCCCCGGATATCTTTTGGACCAGTTCCTCCAAAAAAAGTCCTTCTCAGCTCCTAACAGCCTCTCTAATGTCCCCCATCTGCGATTAGCAGAGACCACAAGCAGCTCAAATTCAGGTATGTTCCTCACCGTAATCTCATTCATCTTCTTTACCGCTTTCGCTGGTTTCCTCACTTGGCGAATTACCCGCAAGGACGAGAAATCCACTTCCGATGGATTTTTCCTCGGAGGCCGAAGCCTCACTTATCCGATCATTGCAGGCTCCCTCCTACTCACGAACCTTTCGACCGAACAAATGGTCGGCCTTAATGGAGCCGCTTTCAAACACGGTCTCAGCGTAATGGCCTGGGAAGTAAACGCCGTTGTGGCCTTGGTCCTCATGGCTATTTATTTCCTACCGAAGTTCCTACAAACCGGAATCACCACTGTCCCCCAATTTTTGGAATTACGCTACAACAAGCAGACCCAATCCATTGCCAATACAATCTTCCTGTTTGCTTATGCGCTTATTCTGATTCCACTTATTCTCTACACAGGTGCCAAAGGTCTCATCAACATGATGGATTTAGCGACCCTTACTGGAATCGAAAACAGCACGACCCTCCTTCAATTAACCTGTATACTCATCGGGATTCTTGGGTTGCTTTACTCGCGATTCGGAGGGCTCCGCTCACTTGCTGTCCTGGATACCATTAATGGAATCGGGCTACTCATCGGAGGAATTATGATCGCTTGGTTTGCGCTCAATGCAATGGGTGGAGGAGAAGGAATCGGAGCTGGGTGGACAGCTCTCAATGAAAACCATCCCGAACACATGGATTCGACCGGAGCCGAGGGAGTTGATGTCTCCGTTCCATTTTCAACTCTCTTCACAGGAGTAGCACTTTTGAATCTCTTCTACTGGTGCACCAATCAACAAATCATTCAGCGAACTTTTGGAGCAAGCAGCCTTGCTGAGGGGCAAAAAGGTGTTCTTCTCACCGGTGGGCTCAAATTGCTCGGACCGCTCTATCTTGTCCTTCCTGGCCTCGTTGCTTATCACCTCTATTCTGCCGAAGGGATCAAGCCCGATGACGCCTACGGCACCTTGGTTGCACGTCTCTTACCGCCATACCTTACCGGATTCTTTTCAGCGGTCATGGTTGGAGCAATTCTCAGCTCGTTCAATGCCGCTCTCAATTCCACCTCGGCTCTCTTCAGCATCGGACTTTACAAGCACAAAATTAATCCCGAGGGAACCGAAGAGCAAACTGTGAAAGCGGCTAAGCGCTTCGTGGTTGTTATCGCCATCGCAGCGATGATTGGCGCGCCTATTCTCGCTTCTCAAGAGACCATATTTACCTATTTGCAAGATATGAATGCGATCTATTTCATTCCCATCTTCTCTGTCGTCCTCGTTGGACTCCTTAATCGAAACGTTCCAGCCAAGGCCGCTTCAACCGCCATGATCGCTGGCATCATTCTCATTTCTCTGGGAGCATTTGTTGCGCCAATAAAGCAGGGAATTAAGGATCTTGGCATCCACAACTTCCACTACATGGGAATCGTTTTTGCCTCACTCGTTACCTACCTACTCGTCATGGCCAAAGTCTCTCCACGCTCCGAGCCATGGAAAATTGAAACGCGGAACACCATTGATATGACGCCATGGAAAGGTGTCAGGTGGGCAAGTGCCGCCTCCGTGATTTTAGTATTCGCCTTCTATGCCGCGTTCGCTAAATAGCGCTGACAAATTTGCTCAACCCCAGCCGCCCTGCCGTGATTCTTCACGCGCGGGGCTTTTTTTTTGCGCGGCCTTGCCCCCTTTTCTCCAAATCGCTATAAATACCAGTGCTCCAGTTATGCTGAATCCAAATCAGGCTCTCAACGACCTCGCTGCCGACGCCCGGAAACGCCTTCAGGACAAGCTGAAGGTTGAGGCCAGCCTCGTTGCTGCGGCTCCCGGACGGGTCAACCTCATCGGCGAGCATATTGATTACTGTGACGGCTTTGTCCTACCCCTGGCCATTGAGCGCTACGTCGTCTTCGCGGCCCGTCCAAACGACACCCATATCGCTCGCATCGCAACCGAAGGACAAGAAACCGTCGAGATTGACCTCTCCACAGAGCAGGCGATCTCCGACGTAAAATGGTCCAACTACCTCCGCGGCGTCATCAAAGGATTTCAGGACCTCAACTACCGCATTCCAGGATTTGATGCCTGCATCGTCTCGTCAGTTCCCCTTGGCGCCGGACTCTCGTCCTCCGCCGCCTTGGAATGTTCTTTCGCCACTCTCCTCGAAGGTCTCGTCGACACCGTCCTCGCAACCCGCGACAAAGCCCTCCTTGCCCAAAAAGCCGAGCACGACTTTGCCAAAGTCCCCTGCGGCATCATGGACCAATTTGCCTCGGCCTACGGGAAGGAGAACCACCTCATCCTTATCGATTGCCGCTCGGGAAATTCGGAGCTCGTTCCCTTCTCTGATCCCAGCCTCTCAATCGTCGTCGCCAACAGTAATGTCTCCCATGACCTCTCCGATGGAGGCTACGCCACTCGCCGCAAAGCCACCGAAGATGCCCTTGCCATGATCGGAAAGAAGAGCTGGCGTGATGTCACCATGGACGATGTTCTTATTCACGAAAAGGAAATGGGCAACGTCATGTTCCGCCGTTCCCGGCACGTCGTCAGTGAAATCGCGCGCACCATCGAGGCTGTAGAAAGCTTTAAGAGCAATGACTTTTCTAAAATCGGTCCTCTCATGGCCGGCTCCCACCGCTCCCTTAATCATGACTTCGAAGTCTCCTGTGACGAACTCGACCTCATGGTAGAGATTGCAAACGAAATCGGCTTCGAAGGCGGCGTCCTCGGCGCCCGCATGACTGGCGGAGGCTTTGGGGGCTCCACCGTTACCCTCTGCCGCACTCAAGACGCCTCGAAAATCGCCGAGACTCTGCACCAGCGCTACCTCGAAAAAACCGGCATCACGCCGCTCATCTTCGCCACTCGTCCTGCTCAGGGGGCTCACCTTCTCTCGTAAAAGGTCCCAGCGGAGCCAACTATCGACGCCCAGGGCAACGGGAGTTTACGACCACCGCTCTGGGCTACGCAAGGTCGCCCCCTTGGGACTCGAAATCAGACATCCCAAAACCGAAATATTCACCGCCTTTTCAGCGTAGTCGGCAGGAATGAAATATCTTTCCCTGTTCCTCATTCTCCTCACGCCTCTCTCCGCCGATCCCGCAAAGTGGAAAAAGGACATAGCGAAGTTTGAGGCAACTGACAAAAAGAGCCCGCCACCCAAAGGAGCCTATCTCTTTATCGGATCATCGAGCGCCCGCATGTGGGATCTTAAAAAATCCTTCCCTGAGTATACTACCATCAACCGCGGTTTTGGAGGCTCTGAACTGGAAGACTCCCTCTTCTACGCCGACCGCATCCTCATCCCCTGCCAGCCCAAGGTCGTTTTTCTCTACGCCGGCGACAATGACATCAACAACGGCAAGACCGCCGAGATCGTCACCGCCGACTTTCAAAAATTTGTCGCCAAAGTTCACAAGGCACTCCCAAAAACCGACATCGTCTTTGTCCCCATTAAGCCCAGTCTCAAGCGGTGGAATCTCTGGCCAAAAATGAACAAGGCAAATCAGGCCATAAAGAAAATCACCAAGGCTAACCCCAAGCTTCACTACCTCCCCATTCCCCCCACCATGCTCGGCAGAGACGGCAAGCCGATGAATGATCTCTTTGTTAAAGACGGCCTCCACTTGAGCGCGAAAGGTTATCACCTCTGGTCAAAGCATGTTCATCAATGGATCCACGATCAGAAATCGTAGGCTGATCCAACACCAAAGGCGTCACGCCTTTCAGCCCAGGGTTGGCAGTGCCTACCCCGGGGGTTACCGCCAATAAAACCTCCCCAACACCACGATGTTGCGCTCTCACTATCTATGGGCCTTACAACAATGGGCACAAGCCCTCTGGGCTTAAAATTCATCCGGACGAGAGTCCCACGGTAGCCTCCGTTTCACTTTGGTAACCCTAGTCCAGATGACAGAACGCCGCTGGCGTTAAAACTCATGCCCCACAAAAAAGCCGCTCCGGTTTCCCGAAGCGGCTTTGAAGGTTTTTGCTAGCCCGCGAGGATTAGTCCTCGGAAGGACTCCACTCCTCGGACTCGTCTTCGGTCGTAGCAAGGTTGAACGCTTGCTCCAGACCAACGAGGTCGCTGGATGGACGAAGGGTCTCGAAGGACTGGCTCTCTTTCTCGAGCTGGTCTTCGGTGTAAGCAACTGCCTTGATGGAGAGACCGATACGGCGCTCGATCTTGTCGACCTTAATCACACGGGCTTCCACTTCCTCGGACACCTTGAGGATGTCCTTGACGCGCTCCACGTGCTCTTCGCTAAGCTGGGAGATGTGGATGAGTCCGTCGATGTCGCCGTCGAGGCTGACGAAGGCTCCGAAGGAAGCGATCTTGGCAACCGTTCCAGTGACCTTGTCGCCGACCTTGAACTTGGAGTCGATATCGGACCATGGATCGTTGTCAAGCTGCTTGATACCGAGGGAAACACGCTGGTTCTCCTTGTCGATGGAAAGCACAACCGCTTCGACTTCCTCGCCCTTCTTGAGCATTTCGGAAGGATGGTTGATCTTGCGGGTCCAGGAAAGGTCGGACACGTGGATCATTCCGTCGATGCCTTCCTCGAGGCCTACGAATGCACCGTAAGCAGTCAGGTTGCGCACCTCGCCCTTGATCTCCTTACCAATCGGGTAACGGGCTTCGATCTCGGACCATGGATTCTCTTCGAGTTGGCGAACGCCAAGGGAGATTTTTTGCTCCTCGGTGCTAATTCCCAGCACAACCGCGGTGATCTCCTGATCGAGTTCAAGCACATCGCTGGGGCGCGTGATACGCTTGACCCAGGAAAGCTCGGAAACGTGAACGAGACCTTCGACACCTTTTTCGATTTCGATGAAGGCACCGTATGGAAGAAGCTTGGTGACTTTTCCGGAAACCTCAGAACCCATTGGGAAGCGGGCTTCGATGTCCTGCCATGGGTTGTCTGTCATCTGCTTGAGACCAAGTGAGACGCGCTCTTTCTCACGGTCGACTTCGAGGATCTGAACCTCGAGAGTCTGGCCGATGCGAAGCATCTCAGAAGGATGGGAAATACGGCCCCAGCTCATATCGGTGATATGAAGGAGTCCGTCCATACCCTGAAGGTCGACGAATGCACCAAAGTCGGTGATGTTCTTAACCTGCCCTTCAACCTTGTCACTGACGGTAACAGTCTGGAGGAACCTCTGGCGAAGCTCGGCACGCTCGGCCTCGATCACTTCGCGGCGGGAGATGACGAGATTCTTGCGGTCGTCGTTCACTTTAACGATTTTGAATTCGTAGATGTTGCCCACATACTCTTGCAGGTCGCGAGGAGGAATGATGTCGACCTGTGAACCGGGGAGGAATGCCTCGACTCCGACGTTTACGATCAGGCCACCTTTGACAGCGCCTTTGACTTTTCCTTTCACGAGTCCACCGTCCTCGTAAACTTTCATGATCATTTCCCAGTTCTGCTTGTGAGCAGCCTTCTCTTTAGAGAGGACGATAAGTCCTTCATCATCTTCGAGGCGCTCAAGGAGAACTTCAACTTCATCACCGACTTCGATATCTTCATCTTCGAATTCGGAGACTGGGATGGCGCCCTCCGATTTGTATCCAATATCGACAACGACGACTTGAGGGCGGATATCAAGAATCGTGCCGTTGACAATCGATCCTTCTTTGAATTCACGGAAGTGCTCGTCAATGAGAGCGATAAGCTCTGCATTCGAGGACTCCGCTACTGCGGTTTCACTCATAACTGTATGGTTAGGGTTTGGTTAGTTTGGTTTATCGTCCAGCCGACAGGTGCCCCACTGGAAAGAAACGAGCAATGCGGGGCGCTGACCTGCTTGTTTCGCCGCTCATAAGGCACCCCCCCCTTTTCAAGCCCGCTGCGAGCAAAAGAAAGGCGGGTGGCACACTCGAAGGGAGTCGAACCCCTAACCTCCTGATTCGTAGTCAGGCGCTCTATCCAATTGAGCTACGAGTGCTTTATTCGCGGAGCGGCAAAATAAGGATCAGTGCCACGCTGTCAAGGATTTGAGGCCTTTTTTCGGTCTTTTTTTAAGAAAACTAAAGCGATTCGGCCTCAACCGAATCGCTTTAAAAATTAAATTAGCTCTGTTGCGCTCAATTTCATCCTCGTCGCCGTCTGAGCTGTAATCCAGTCAGACTGAGACCGAGCAGGCCGAGGAAACGAACCATCCTCATCACCCACGGCACGGACACCATGTCCGAAACCGGCGAGGCCCTTGAAAGCATTCAGGGAAAAACCATCGTTTTAACCGGAGCGCTGGCGCCCGCACGCTTTCGCGGAACAGATGCGGTCTTTAACATCGGATGCGCAACGAGAGCGGCCCAATCACTTCCGCCCGGCGTTTACCTCGCCATGAACTGCCACATCTTCCCCGTCGGCAAGGTCCGCAAAAACTGTGAGGTACGTTGTTTCGGATGGATCGAATCATCGACTTCAACATGAAGCGCGCTTCCTCCGCTCCGAAATTAGTTCCACTCATGGAATCACGTCAAATTCTCACGGCTTCAGAAGAATCTTCAGCAAACCCTCTTTTCCATCGCGAGAACGCTGAAAATAATCCGCACCTTCCTCCAGTGGAGCAATCGCTGAGATGAGCGACCTCACCTGAATCTCTCCGCTGGCAATAGCATTCAAGGCGTCGGTGCACTCCCCCGCTGCGGCACAGGATCCGAGGAGAGAAATCTCGCGGGTCACAACCCATTGCAGAGCAAGAGGAACTTCGGCGACGACATTCCCCACGAGACCAACACGTCCTCCCTTACGAACGGCTTTGACGGCTTTCTCCAGGGTAGGAGCAGCGCCGACGACTTCCATCGCAATATCAAATTCCGCTCCGCAATCTTCCGTTCCCAGAAAGGAGGCGGTCGCGCCCAGGCCCATCGCCAGATCAAGACGTTTCTGGTCCATATCAACGGCAACGATCTCAGAACAGCCGGCTCGCTTGAGAGCCTGCACAACGAGCAGACCAATCAACCCTGTTCCCACGACAAGCGCGCGTTCGCCGGATTGGGCTTTCACGATATTCACCGCATGCAAGGCCACAGCAAGAGGCTCGGTGAAGGCCGCTTCCTCGAAACTCAGCCCCTCGGGAATACTTTCGAGGATATGCGCCGGGACAATGACCCATTCGGCAAAAGCTCCGTCGCGCTTGAATTCGTCACAGGACACCCCCATGACCTGCCGTTCCTCGCAAAGATTCGTTTCCCCTTTTTCGCAATGCCCGCAATGGCCACAGTAGACCATGGAATCAAACGACACGCGGTCATCGACATTCCAACTATCGACGCCTTCGCCCAGCTCTTCGATCACGCCACTCGCCTCGTGCCCCATAATCATGGGCGGAATGCGGCGACCGCTGCTATTATCCATCCCATGGACATCGCTGCCGCAAATTCCGCAGCACGCCACTTTGATGAGGACCTCGCCAGCTAGCGGCGAGGGCTTGGGCTTTTCGGAAATGGCAAACTCGGAAGGCGCAGTCAGTTCGAGAACTTTCATACGTTAGATGTGACGGCTATTTGCACTGCAGGCAAATCCTAACCGCCGGATTGACGTCATTTTCATCTATAGAGAGCTTTGGCGGCCCCATGACCGTGGGCGGGAGCATTGCTTTTGGTGCACTGGAGGTGTTTCCCAAATAGAAAAACCAAAAGCGAGGCTTTCGGCTACTCTCTTGGGGTCATTTTCCCGAACCCACACTTGCACGGCGCAGGCGATCATTGATCGCCACCCCGATTCCGGTCTCACTCACCGCTTCTGCCACGATGACATCCACCCCTGAAGCATCGAGCGCGCGGAGGCAGTAAAACAATCTCACCGCGCCTTCCGCCAATTTCCCTTTCCCCGGACTCATCATTTCAATGGCATCCCAATCATATGTATCGACAAGTGAGGCATTTCCCTCGCCACGATAGCTAAGTAAACCATAGCTCTTCCCCTCCTCTGGCTTGAAGGCTACTTTCTTATCCATGAAGATCATCGGGGTTGTCGGCGCGTAGTGGCTTTCGATTTGTCCCGGCGACTCGATGTGATCCGCCTTGGTCTTCTTGGGCTTCACCACTTTGGCAAACTTACGCAAGTCCTCCTTGGGAATCGGCCCCGGGCGCATCATTCGCAGAACCAGCCCTTTCTCCTCCATCGCCGGTGCGACAATCGTACTCTCCACCCCGTCACGACAGGCCCCGCCATCGATCACAAGAGGAATTTTCCCGCCGAGCTCCTCAATCACGGCCTGTGCCGAGGTTGGGCTGATCCGCCCGAAGCGATTCGCGCTCGGCGCCGCGACCGGCATTTGTCGGGAAACTCCTCGCATCACCTCATGCGCACTGATCCGCACCGCCACGGTATCGAGCCCGCTGGTCACAATATCCGGCACCTCCGGCCGTTTCGGCAAGACCAAAGTCAAGGGTCCCGGCCAGTATGCCTCAATGAGCTCATCAACCAATTCATCCAAATCCTCGGGCACCATTGCCACTTTTTCCAAGTCGCGTTTGTGGCCGATATGCACGATCAGCGGATCAAAGCTGGGACGTTCCTTAATCTCGAATACCTTGGCCACGGCCTCGGCATTGAAAGCATCTGCCGCAAGCCCGTAAACGGTCTCCGTAGGCAATGCTACGACTTCTCCCTGCTCCAAAAGGGCGATTGCTTCATCGACGGTTTCACGCCAATCTTCAAAATCTGCGACGACTAATTTCGTGTGCACGGCGGATCTTTAACAAATACAGCTTCATGAATCGAATTAAGAAGCTAGACTTTTCACCATCAGCATGACGAAGAATATCATCCTCGTAGGTTTCATGGGAACAGGCAAGTCCACCATCGGGCGCAGCCTGTCCCAAATCTTGAGCTATCCCGTCATCGATACCGACCAGTTGATCGAGAAACAGCAGGGACGCAGCATTCCGAAAATCTTCGAAGAAGCCGGCGAGGATGCTTTTCGCGACATGGAAACCGCCCTTCTCCGATCTCTTCTCAATCAATCCGGACACATCATTTCCACCGGCGGCGGCATCATCGTCCGCGAGGAAAACCGCCAACTCTTGCGAAAAATGGGCTACGTCATCTGGCTCGTCGCCAGCCCCGAGGAAATTCACAACCGAACCTCCCGCAACAACAGCCGTCCTCTTCTCAGTAACAAAGACCCCGCCGGGACAATCCGAAAATTACTAGAAACCCGAATCCCACTCTACAAAGAGTGCGCCCACCTCGCCATTGAGACCAACCAGCTCAACTTCGACGAAATTACCACCGGGATCATCGAATCCGCCCGCTACTACTTCTCCCAACCGGAATGACACCGGAAACGATCAAACGAAACGTCCAGTTCGTCGCCCGACAGCTCGGCTTTGATGATTGCCGCATCAGCGCCGCGCAACGCGCGCCTCACGCCGACAACTATCTGAATTGGGTAGAGCAGGGCCACGCCGGTGACATGGGCTGGCTCGAACAAAACGTCGAACGCCGTTGCGATCCCCGCGAAATCCTCCCCGGCTGTCGCTCCGTCATTTCCCTCGCACTGAATTACCTCCCCGCGAAGGATCACCCAGACAGCGGCTATCGTATCGCCCGTTACTCGTGGAACGACGACTACCATGACCTCATCGAAGAAAAACTCAAGGACCTCAATCTCGCCCTAGAGGACATGGGCGGCCAGCAGCGCTACTACGTCGATACGGGCCCCATCCTAGAACGCGACTTCGCCAGTGCCTCAGGTCTCGGGTGGAATGGAAAATCCACGGTGCAGATTCATCGCAAACTCGGTGCTTGGTTTTTCCTTTGCGAGCTCCTTACCACGCTGGAGCTCGAACCCGATAAAGCATCGAGCGACCACTGCGGAAAATGCACCGCCTGTATCCAAGCCTGCCCGACCCAGGCTATCACCGCCCCGCGACAACTGGCCGCAAAGCGCTGCATTTCCTATCTCACCATCGAGCACAAAGGAAGTATCCCACTGGAATTCCGTCGCGCCATCGGCGACCGCATCTACGGCTGCGACGACTGCCTCGACGCCTGTCCCTGGAACCGCTTCGCCCAAGTCTCCCGAGAAGCCAGCCTCCACGCCCGTCCAGGCCTCTTTGACCATCGCCTCCGCGACTTCCTCGCTCTAGACCCTGAGCAATTCCGAGCCCTCTTCGCGAAGTCCCCCATCAAACGAATCAAACGCGACCGCTTCCTGAGAAACGTCTGCGTTGCCCTCGGGAACACCGGCGGTCAAGACGATCTCCCAGCCCTCTATGCCACCGCCCACAACGAAGCCTCCCTCGTGACCGAACACGCCCAATGGGCTATTGGCGAAATCAACGAGCGGTTTCAAACAACTCCCTCAAATTAAAGAAGCCATGACCGCATTGCTACAAACGTGGATTTCTTGATTGTTTAAAATTGCCGCTTTCTGCATCGCGGCACCACCGACTGAGCTTTCGGCACCGATCATGATACAGACAAACCCCGCCGCAATAAAGGTGAAGACGATTCCTCCGATAACCAGAAGTGCAATCGATCGAACACGTTCATTTTCGTCCG
>PBTU01000105.1 GCA_002729295.1 Verrucomicrobiales bacterium
AGTTGGATTGGGTGACGGTCAGGAGTCCGTTTTCGGATTTAATGGTCTTCCGGAGGGCGTGATTATTTTCAACTGGTCCGTGTCCTCCCAGTCATATAGCGATGCGAACATCGCCCCTGCGACGGGACTGCCTGTTAGTCCGAATGATCGTTTATGGTTTAATCTTGGAGGGGATGTCCCGCAAAGTTGGGCCGCCTTCATCGATGGTGAGCGTTCGTTTGGTTCTCCGTTTTTCCCCCGAGGCACCATTGCGGTTCCAATGCCGGCAATTTCAAATAACCCACGGTGGATCTATCGAAAAGATAATGACTTCGCGGGTGGTCAAGACGCTGCGTATCTGGACCAAGTTCAGTTCGTTGATACCAAGTCATTCATGGACGATGTCCGACGCGCGGGGAATTTTGTTGATAGCTTCGATGTCGAATTCGGCGGTAAGACCATGTGGCTCCCCTTTGAGATCTCTGCGGGGAGTCCGCCCAACGGCAACCCAACGGGTCCGAGAGAATTGCTCAGGACATCCTCAGTTGGAAATGGCCAGACGGTCTCGATGTCAGCGTGGCTCGAGGGGCCGGGAACGCTTGATTTCCGCTGTGCTGTCAGTTCTGAACCGAATGACGTCTTTGAATTTCTGGTGGATGGTGCGCCGCGCGAGACGCGCTCTGGAAATGTTTCCTTCATTGCAGGAACAGTCAGCTATGATCTCCCCGAAGGGCTGCACTACATCGAATTCAGATACCGCAAGGACTTCACGGTCTCTGGTGGATTTGATTGGGTACTTCTTGATGATGTCATTTTCACGCCCACTGGAACTGCGGCTTCCATGGCTGCCCGATTTGGAGTGCATCCTTCAGACATGGATAAGGATTATGACGGAGATGGCTACACAACTCACGAGGAAATGGTCTTTGGCGGTGATCCGAATGTCCGGGATATTCCGTCCAACCTTCCCAAGTTTGTCAAAGACGGATCAGGTTCATTCCTGGAGTTTGCGGTCAACCTTGAATTGGGTGATGTGACTATTTCGGCGCAGCATTCTCCAGATCTCGAAAGCTGGGAAGATGCTGACAATGCCGTCATGGACCGCAGGGAAGGGAATATGGAGTTCTACCGGATTCCGGTTGAGCCTTCGGCGGCAGTTAATAACTTGTATTATCGCGTGATCGCCAAGCCCAGGCCGTAATTGAAATTTAATCGATTGTTGGCTTGATCTTCAATCAGGTCTAATCGAATTCAAAGGAGTAGGGATCGTACCTTGCTCCTTTTTTATAATGTCTGAAGATCAATACACTTTGGTTCGATCCTTGATGAGCTCTCTTCCGGATGGAGATGGCCTGGTGGGCCTCGATTTGGAGGCTGATAGTTTGTATCGGTATGCCGAGAGAATTTGCTTGGTGCAGGTTTGTTACGGAGAGAGTGTTGATCTGGTTGATCCTTTGAACGGGGAAAGTGTGAGCCCCTTGATTGAGTGGCTGAAAACAGCCCGGATCTGGATGCATGGTGCAGATTACGATATGTCCTTGATGATTCGAGAGTGGGGAATGGTTCCCCCTGTTCTCTACGATACCCAAATCGCAGCCCAGTTGCTGGGATATGAGCGATTTGGGTATGCCAGTCTCGTGGAGCAGTTTTTTGGAGTCGAGCTTTCCAAGAGTTCGCAAAAAGCCGATTGGGGTAAGCGGCCACTGAGTGAGACGATGTTGGAGTATGCCCGAAATGATGTCCGGTATCTCTTACCCCTGGCGTCCAAGGTAGAAGAGAAGTTGAAGGAGTTGGGGCGCTATGAATGGTTCGTCGAGTCCTGCCATGCCTCGCGGGACCGCGTTCTTGCCAGAGAGGGGGAGGAGAAGGAGTTCTGGCGAATTAATGGCTCCGGGAAACTTCGCCCCCGAGGGATGGTGTTCTTGAAGAGTTTATGGGAATGGCGGGATGGGGAGGCCGCTTCTTGGAATCGTCCAAGTTTTATGGTCGCCACGAACAAGCAATTAATCGCTTGGTCCGATGTTCTCGCGAATGAAGGCGAGATTGACTTATCTCCCAAGATGCGCCCCGACCGACGGAGGCGGTTGCTGCAAGCGATTGAGTTGGCTCAAGAGGTGCCTGAGGAGCAATGGCCCTTGAGGGTAAAGAGGGAGCGCCATAGAAAGGATGAAGCCTTTGAGGAGAAGCTGAAGAGGTTGACGTCGAAGAGGAATGGTATCGCTGAAAAACTCAAAATTGATCCTTCAATAATTGCCTCCCGGCCGGTGCTGGAGCAGATCGTGGGCGAGAGAGTTCAGCCAGAAGAGATCTTGCTAAAATGGCAGGCTGGTTTGCTGGGATATTAGGCCAAATTGGGTAGTAATTTCATTGAGTTACGGCTGATTTGAGTGGGATATCTCTACGGTTTATGCCTTGGTCGACAAGCGGCAAAAAAAATGTTTAGATATCGCGAAACAATCTTGCGGTAAGCCCTGAAATTTCAGACATTTCGTGGGTCTATGACCGAGGAAAATCAGGAGCCCAACGAGGAGCTAAATGTCGATGAAATGAATGTTTCCGGTGACCAAGAATATGGTGCTGGTCAGATCGACAAACTCGAGGGTCTTGAGGCCGTTCGGAAGCGTCCCGGAATGTATATCGGAGACCCGGATGAGCGTGGACTGCATCACTGTGTCTTCGAGGTTTTGGATAACTCGATCGATGAGCATCTCGCGGGATATTGTGATAAGATCAATATCACGATCAATGAGGATGGCTCGATTAGTGTTTCGGATGATGGACGGGGGATTCCAGTTGATATTCACCCTAAGTTCGGGATCCCTGCAATCGAGCTGGTGCTAACAAGTCTGCACGCTGGTGGTAAATTTGGTCAGGGAGCTTACAAGTATTCCGGCGGTCTTCATGGAGTGGGGGCGAAGTGTGTCAATGCTCTCTCCGACTGGTTTGTCGCGGAAGTTTCTAGAGAAGAGAAATTGCACCAAATTACGTTCGAGAGAGGCAAGACCACGAAGGAGTTGGCTGTCGTGGGTTCGGTTCCTGCAGGAGTGACCGGGACCAAGGTCACGTTTTTCCCTGATGCCACGATTTTTACTGATACCATCGATTTTAAATTCGAGCGTCTCTCGAAGCGTCTTCGTGAGCTGGCTTTCTTGAACCCAGGCCTAACTATTCATCTCGAAGACGTCAGAGCCGAATCTGCCGAGACGGAGACCTTTTTCTACGCTAGGGGGATTGTGGAATTTGTTGAGCAGCTTGGTGCCAATAAGACCTTGGTTCATCCCGAGCCTGTCGTCATCAAGGGGAAGCGCAAAGTCGAGGTTGATTATGATGGAAAGGTCGTCGAAGACGATGTCTTCGTTGATTGTGTGTTCCAATACAACGATTCCTACAACGATCAGATTCTCTGTTTTGCCAACTCCATTCCCAATGCTGACGGGGGAACTCACCTGACTGGTTTCCGAGGATCATTAACCCGCTCGATCAACCAGTATGCCAAGGCGAACAAGATTCTAAAAGATAAGGATCCAGCTCTAAGCGGAGACGATGTTCGGGAGGGGATTGTCTGCATAATCAGCGTCAAAATGCCGAATCCGCGTTTCAGCTCGCAGACCAAAGACAAGTTGGTCAATACCGAGATTGAAGGTGTGGTTGGCTCGATCGTTTACGAGGGTCTCCAAAATTATTTCGACGAGAATCCGAATCTCGCCAAAACAGTGATCGATAAAGCGGTTAATGCTGCCCGCGCTCGTGAGGCCGCGCGGAAGGCTCGTGAGACAGTTCGAAAATCTGTTTTGTCCGGTGGCGGTCTTCCCGGAAAACTCGCCGATTGCTCGGAGCGAGATCCAAAAAAATCTGAAATCTTTATTGTGGAGGGTGACTCCGCTGGGGGTTCTGCCAAGTCCGGTCGCGACCGGACGACTCAAGCGATTCTGCCGCTTCGAGGTAAGGTGATCAACGTGGAGAAAGCCCGACTTCATCGTGCTCTTCAGAACAAGGAAATTCAGGCCATGATCACTGCGATCGGTGCCGGTATTGGAGATGGAGATCAGGAAGGAGCTTTCGAACTTGAGAAGGTTCGCTACCACAAGATCATCATCATGACGGATGCTGACGTCGACGGGGCGCACATTCGTACGCTTCTATTGACGTTCTTCTGCCGCCATATGCCCGATATGGTGAAAGCCGGATATTTGTATATCGCGCAGCCTCCTCTTTATAAAATCACGCGTAAGAAGCGTGAGGAATATATCGCCGATGATGATGCGATGAACAAAATTCTGATTGAGCTTGGCTCGGATGACGTGATTCTTCGTCAACCCGGCGCAAGTGATTCGGTTGATTCAGACCTATTGCAAAGTGTACTTGCAACCCTTGCCAAGTTGCAGAGTTTTGTGAGAACGCTTGAAGGGCATGGCGGGAACTTCAAAGATCTTCTCGTCGCTCGAGATGGCAACAAATTGCCGACCTATATGATTCGTGTCCGTACTGGAAACGAAGAAGATGTGCACTATTTCAAAAGCGAAGACGAAGTCAGAGGTTTTGCTGCTGACAATCGTGATCTTCGTTTGTTTGGAGAAGAAATCAGCGAGGAGGAAGATGTTGCCTTTAAAGAAAAATTTGAAGGGAAGATGCGTCGGGCAGTTCGCCGAGAACTGGGTGAAGCCATCGGAATTTCAAAACTTCTTGAGCGTCTTGCTGAGTTTGGGGTGCAGAGTGAACCGTTTTTCTCTGATGATGCACCAATCTATGAATTGGTGGAAGGAGATGGCGAGAAAGAGGTGATCACACCGATCTTCAGCTTGTTTGAAATCTTGAGCCGTATTCTTGAAATCGGTAAGAAGGGGATGCGTATCCAGCGATTTAAGGGACTAGGTGAAATGAACGCCAAGGAACTTTATCAGACCACAATGGATAAGGAGACGCGACAGCTTCTCCGGGTCCAATTCGATGAAGAAAACAAGATTGAAGCGGAGACGATATTCGATGTCCTTATGGGGGATGTCGTGGAACCTCGTAAACGCTTCATCGAAGACAACGCCCTCAACGTGCAAAACCTCGATGTCTAATCGACTGATTGTCCGAACAGCACTTTAAAATATTTCCATGTCCGACGACACACCAGAACCCGAAGCACCGCGCGATTATATTGAGTCGATCAATGTCGCTGACGAAATGTCGAAGTCCTTTTTGGACTACTCGATGTCCGTTATTATTTCACGTGCACTTCCCGACGCCCGCGATGGATTGAAGCCCTCCCAGCGCCGCCTTCTTTACGCGATGCACCACGACCTTTCCTTGTCGGCATCAAAGGCGCATTTGAAGTGCGCACGTATTGTGGGTGAGACCATGGGTAAGTATCACCCGCATGGTGATGGCGCGATTTATCCGACCTTGGTGAATATGGCCCAACCGTGGACGATGCGTGAAACGCTTGTCGATGGTCAGGGGAATTTCGGTTCGGTTGAGGGTGATGCCCCGGCTGCGATGCGATATACCGAGGCCCGTCTGACGCACATGGGCTCGGCCATGTTGACTGATCTCGAAAAGGAGACAGTCGATCATCAAACAACCTACGATGAAAACTCCACCGAGCCGGTAGTGCTTCCTGCGGCCATTCCAAACCTCCTTGTGAACGGAGGAACTGGGATCGCGGTTGGTATGGCTACCAATATTCCTTCCCACAACATGGGAGAGGTGATCGATGGCGTCTGTGCTCGAATTGATAATCCTTATGTCACGGTTGACGAGATGAAGGAATACATCAAGGGCCCTGATTTTGCATCTGCCTGTGAGATTCGAGGATACAAAGGGATTGATAGTTATTTCAGAACGGGTCGAGGTAGTATCAAGATGCGCGGGGTCATGGAAGTCACCGAGAGCAAGACCGGCGCTTCCCAAATCATCATCCGTCAGGTTCCTCACGGAGTGAATCGGGCGACATTACAGGTGCGTATTGCGGAATTGGTTCGTGAAAAAGTCCTTCTCGATATTTCGGGAATGCGGGACCTCTCAGCGGATGATACCTGCATCGAAATTACCCTGAAGCGTGACGCTCGCCCACAGGTGGTGGTGAACCAGCTCTTTAAGCTTACCGCCATGGAAACTTCGTTTGGAGTCAACATGCTGGCGATTCACGAGCGTCGTCCCAAGCAATTGGGGCTGCTCGATGCCTTGGATGCCTTTATTGAGCACCGCCGCGAAGTGATTATTCGCCGGACTCGCTACCTCCTTCGGAAAGCAGAGGAGAGAGCGGAGAATCTGGAAGCCTACCTCCTGGCTCTGGGGCATCTTG
Organism: Verrucomicrobiales bacterium; assembly: GCA_002729295.1. Lineage (GTDB taxonomy): Bacteria > Verrucomicrobiota > Verrucomicrobiia > Verrucomicrobiales > Akkermansiaceae > SW10. The sequence continues at coordinate 6,272 of PBTU01000105.1, forward strand.
ATGACTTCATCAAGATGATTCGAGATTCCAAGAATCGCGATGAAGCGAGGCAGAAACTGAAGGCCTATCACTTTGAATTACCGGCGGCCGAGATTTTGGGCGTCTTGATTCGGGGCCAACCTAGTGTTGTTGGGGATAAGTATATTTTCACCGACCGTCAGGTGAATGCCATTCTTGAGCTGCGCCTCTATCAGCTCACTGCGATGGAGCAGGATAAGATTAAGGGGGAATACGACACAATCATTGCGGAGATCAAAGATCTTCTTGATATTCTTGCTCGCGAAGAGCGGGTTTTGGCGATCATCAAGGACGAGCTTCTTGAGATTAAGGAGAAATACGCGACACCACGGCGATGCCCGATTCTTCCCGATGAAGGTGAGATCGCTATTGAGGATTTGATTTCCAATGACGGCATGATCGTCACGTTGAGCAATCGAGGATACATCAAGCGAACTGCCGCCAATGAATACCGTGTCCAGGGGCGTGGAGGAAAAGGCGTTCGGGGAATGGAAACTCGGGTTGCCGGAGATGAGGATGAAAACGATTTCGTCGAACACCTCTTCACTGCGCAGGCGCATGACTACCTCATGTTCTTTACTAACACCGGTCGTGTTTATGTCGAACGTGTCTATGGCTTGCCGGAGGGATCTCGAGCATCTAAAGGGCGGAGCATTAAGAACGTTCTCGATTTGCAACCGGATGAATCCATTGCGGCCGTGCTACGACTGGAGTATTGCACGAACGACGATGGCGAGGATATTACCTTTAGGGAAGATGGCGGAAACGTCTTTTTTGCGACCCGTTCAGGTAAGGTCAAGAAGACCAGCCTCAATGATTTCCGTAATTACCGGAAAGCCGGAACGATTGCGATCAAGCTGGATGAAGGTAATGAGCTTATCGGTGTGCGGATCACCTCCGGAAAGGATGACGTCATGCTGGTGACTCATCGTGGAATGAGTACCCGTTTCAACGAGGAACAAGCCCGTGTGATGGGCCGAAACTCCGCCGGGGTCCGGGGCATCAAGCCACGAGAAGGAGACTTTGTGGTTGGCTTGGCCGTCGTTAATGATGAAGCCCGCCTCTTGGTGGCATCGGAAAATGGGATCGGCAAGCGCACTCCCTTCGACGATTATTCCGCCAAAAACCGTGGAGGCCTTGGCATGATTACCATGAAGTGCACCGAGAAGACGGGGCAGGTCATTGGCAGTCTTTCGGTAGAAGAGGAAGATGAATTGATGCTGATGACTGATGGAGGTCAGAGTATTCGGATTCGAGTTTCCGATGTTCGGGAGTGCGGACGAAATACCCAGGGGGTGAAATTGGTCACTCTGACGAAAGGGGAAAAGCTTCAGGCGATTGCCAGAGTAATGCCTGACGATGAGGAAGAGTCAGATGAAGAGGGCGACGTCGAAAATGACGAGCCAAGTTCAGAGGCTGAAGAATCATAGGGATTTCAGCTGAGATTTCACCACGGGCGGCGTATTTCGGTGTCCGGGG